>CAMWWF010000235.1 GCA_947177885.1 uncultured Lachnospiraceae bacterium | reverse complement strand
ATCAGGAAATCATCAGAATACAGGTGCCGAACCCTGTCGCCCCAAACACCTTGCACAAGTCCGAAAAGAACGCAAGAGAACTTGTTCGCCTGCGTTCCTTCACACTTCCGGATATCTCAGAACTTCCCGTCATGCCGGCAAAGTCGGCAAAAATAACCGACGGGATAATGCTGCGCCTGCATTTCTCTATCCTTTCACAGCCCCGTTTGCCACACCGCTCAGGATCTGCTTCTGGCACACGATATAGAAGATCAGTATGGGGATCAGTGACAATATATAGGATGCAAACGCCAGGTTATAATTGGTTCCGAACTGTGTCTGGAAATTCAGCTGGGCCAAGGGAAGCGTATTCTCACCGGTTCCGGACATGATCACAAGGGGCGTCATCACATCATTCCATGTGCCCAGAGCGGTCAATACCGCCACAGTGGCATGCATGGGTCCCATCATGGGGAAAATAATCTTCCAGTAGGTTTTCCATGTGGTGGCTCCGTCTATACCGGCCGCCTCCTCCATCACCGACGGGATATTTTTCAGATATCCCGTGTAAAGCAGGATGTTCATGGGCATATAGAATACCAGATACAGGAGGATCACTCCCAGCCGGTTTCCCAGCCCCATCTGCGCCGTCTGCTTTACCAGGGGCATCATCAGGATGGAAAAAGGTACGAACATACCGCTCACGATATACAGATATATGATGCGGAAGCTCTTTTTCTGTGCCATATTCCTGCCGATGGCATAGCCTGCCACGGAGTGGATCACAATGGCCAGACCGATGGTCGCCAGCGTGATCAGAAGACTGTTGCCCAGAGAGTGCCAGAAATCCGTCACCTCCATAGCCTGTCGGAAATTGTCAAAACTCCATTTTGCCGGGAAAGCCAGTGCTCCGGCCACATCGTTTGTCATCTCGCTGGGCTGCTTGAAAGCAATGATAAACGCCATATACAGCGGGAAAAAGACGGTGATCGTTGCCAGGATCAGTACGATCGTCAGGACCCAGTTTATTCTTGTATCTTTTTTCATTATAACTGCTCCTCCTTTTTACCGAGAAAAGTCATTTGGAAAATGGATATCGCCACGATCACGAAGAAGAAGATCACGGCATTCGCACTCTGGAAGCCAAACTGTCCGCCGTCCATACCGTTCCGGTAGATCAGGTAGGAGATGGACTCGGTACTCTGGGCCGGGCCGCCCTTGGTCAGGGACATGATCTGGTCAAATACCATCAGGAGATTCTTGGTGCTCAGCACCAGATTGATGGTGATGAAAGGAACCACCAGAGGCAGGGTCACCTTCCAGAATTCCGTCCACTTATTCGCTCCATCCAGCATACAGGCCTCGTATACATCCTGGGGCACCGTCTGGAGACCCGAAATATAGATGATCGTATTCATTGCCACTGCCTGCCAGACACCTACGATCAGCACACCCACCCAGGCAGCCTTCTCACTGGCAAGGATACTGTTCTGCAGCCAGCTGATGTGAAGCGCCGTTCCGGCCGCCGGAAGGATATAGGTGAAGATAAAGCTGAAGATATAACCGATCACCAGACCTCCCAGAACGTTAGGTACGAAATAGATTCCCCGCAGTGCGCTCTTAAAGCGGATCCTGCTGTTCAGCCCCAGCGCCATGATCAGGCTCAGCACATTTACCAGCACCGTTCCCGCCAATGCGTATTTAAAGGTGAACAGGTAGCTCTTGCCCACACGGGCATCGGAAAACAGGTCAATATAGTTACGGAATCCCACATATTCATAAGTACCGTATCCCCGGTAGTTTGTGAAGCTGTATAAAAAGCCCTTGAGCATAGGCAGTGTGTTGAAGGTAAAGAACAGGATCAACACCGGAATGATGATCGCCCAATATGTTTTATCACGACTCGACATCTTCTTTATCTTATTCATCTTGTAACCCCCATTTCCTGCTGATATTGTCGCACTTTTCTGATCAGATCCCTGTTATATCTCTTCCACTCCGTGTCGAAACGCTGCAGAAAGGTATCCACCGCATTCTCGCTCTGGTCCAGCAGATAAGTCTGGATCATGGCATCCACGCTCATTTCACTGGGATAATGGTGATCCTGGTAATCCGCCATTCTGTCATTCTGGATATATGTCCTCATATCCTCCAGTTCCACCGGCAGTTCAAATTCCCCGTTCTTGCAGGCAATTCCGCCCTGATCGTCGAGATAGATCTGTATCGTCTCATCCTCATACAGAAACCGCAACACTTCGTATACGGCTTCCTTATTCTCGCATTCCTTCATCACACAGAACTGAAGGTCAATACCGGAGTTCAAAATATTGTCGGCCTCGTTCTCATTTGCCGGGAATACGAAAGAACCGATATTCATATCCGGGTTCACTGAACGGATCTGGGGAATGGCGTAGCTTCCGATAGTGTACATGGCCGCCTCTCCTCTGGCGAACGCCGTACAGGCATCATTATAGCCGTATGCGTAGGGATTCGGCTCCGCGTAATCCAATAATGCCCTGATCTTCTCCGCCGTTTCCCGGTAGGCCGCTTCGAAGGTGGTGTTTCCCATATTCACCTGGTTACAGGTATCGGAATCGGAAAGCCCTACCGCCAGCGCATTCCAGGGCGCAAGGCAGGTCCATGTGTCCTTGTAACCCAGATACAGAGGCTGAATGCCGCTGTTCTGTATTTCTTCGCACAACCCGAGGAACTGGCTCCACGTCTGGGGCACCTCCCATCCGTGCTCTTCAAACATATCCTTATTGTAAAGAATTCCTGCGGCATTGGCTGCATAGGGAAGGGCATAATTGCCTTCTGTGGGAATAAATTCCAGTTCCTCCAGCATATCCATGTAGGACGGTTTTACATCCGCGATCCCATCGAAATCGGAGATATCCAGGAACAGATCCGCATCCAGGAAATTGGAGTAGTTACTGTCTCCGCCGATCCCAACAATATCCGGATAATCCTCTCTGACAAAGCGGGTCTTTAAAATCGTCATGGCTTCGTTGGGGGATTCCACCGTCAAATAGATGTCATCATGGGTTTCATTAAAGCGTTGGGCAATCTGCTCAAATGCCGCAACGGCCTCGGGCTTGTAGGAGACCAGCTCCACTTCCACTTTCCCGTCTGCCCTCTCCTGTCCGCAGCCTGACATGCCTGCCGCACCGAGCGCTGCCGTCATGGCTGCCAAAAAAACTTTTGCGATCTTCTTTTTCGCCATAATATCCTCTCCTATCCAATTGCTGCAAGCAGCAATTTATACTGTTTACAACATTATGTACTGCTGACATCAACCTGTACCGGCTGCTGCTGTTTCATAAAGTGTTATGTGACATTTCCCAGCTGAGTTCTTACATGTTTTTTACACTTTATTTTTAGTATATTTAGTTTAACATACCAATATGCTACCTATAAATATCTGCATTTTTGAACTTTTATACCAAAATACTTTCTTTTGTGGTATAATGCAATTTAAGGACGCATTTTGGTATATTTTAACAGGAGGCAGAGATGAGCGATTGGCTTTTTTCCATTTTCCCAAACGAGAATTTTATCGACCTAGGATTGTATCAGTATGGCTGGGAACATTGCAGCCCGTCCCATTCCTTCGGTCCGGCATCCAGAAACCATTATCTGTTTCACTATGTTCTCTCCGGCACCGGAACCCTTATGGCGGATGATGCCAAGGGAAGGACACAGAATTATTCGATCAAGAGCGGGGAGGGATTTCTGATCTTTCCCGGTCAGATCACCACTTACATAGCGGATCAGAAACTTCCATGGGAATACGCCTGGATCGAATTTGACGGGCTGAGGGTCAAGGAGGCGCTGGACAGAACGAATCTTTCCAGAAATCAGCCGGTCTATCACTCCCACTCCAAGGAAGCGAGAGAAAAGATGGCCAATGAGATCATGTACATAGCGCAGCATTCCAATGAGTCTTCTTTTCATCTGATCGGGCATCTGTATCTCTTTTTCGATTACCTGATCCGGTCAACCAAGTCCGCCGCTCCCGTCGGCGGCAGCAAGATGAGTGATTTCTATATCAAGGAAGCCATCAACTATATTGAACAGAATTTTCAGAATAATATAACTATTGAAGACATTGCATCCGTGTGTGGGATCAACCGCAGTTATTTCGGGAAGATCTTCCATAAATCCGTGGGGAAATCCCCTCAGGAATTCCTGATAAATTACCGCATGGTAAAAGCCACGGAACTGCTGAAGCTGACTTCCCTGTCCATCGCGGATATCAGCTCCGCGGTAGGATATGAAAATCAGCTCCACTTTTCCCGTGCCTTTAAGACAATATATGGTGTTTCACCGCGCAACTGGCGGAATCAGAATAAATAAGCCGGCACAAACGAAGACCCGGCAAAGCGATAGCCGGGTCTCATGTATCGTTACTTATGTACAGCCGTCATGAGCAGTGCTCCCAGCACCGCACCCGCGGTATTCAGGATCAGGTCATCCAGCTCCGAGATGCCCGTTCCGAAGAGGTACTGCATTGTCTCTATGAACAGGGACAATGCAAGACCGAGCAGCGCCGCCCACAGGATCCCCCTTTTTGCATTTCTGTATCGCGCGTACATGCCCAGGGGCACAAACCATATCAGATTTCCCACAAACAGATAGATAAAACGATCCCAGTCGCGGGTCCGGATCAGCGGAATGTAAGCCTCAAAGAGATTCAGGCTGATCTCTCCGTCAGAACAGAAAACGTGAGTGCCGAACCCTCTGCGGAACACCGTGATCCTTAAGAGCACTGCCAGATAACCTGCAAACAACAGGCGCAACCAATATTTCCTTTTCATTTTCATTAAAGTGCGCCTTTCCATTATCCCGGATAAGTCTGGAGCGTGTGCCGGAGCATTTTTCAAACACGCTCTAGTACGCCTTAAAATTATATCTGTGGGGTATTTCCTTATCTTCGCCATACAGGCTCCGGTACAGCTCGCTCCATAACTGCGCCAGGGAGTCTTCCCCTTCGCGGATGTCCTCCATCTCAAGGCCTCCGTTTCGCTCCAGCCCCTCATAAGCCTCCCTGTCTTTTCCGAGATGATGCAGCGAGCTGATATAATAATACCGGAGTTTTGAGATCTCTCTTTCCTCCTCACCCAGTGTCCCATAGAAATCGCAGAGCAGCTGATCCGCACCGCACAGGGAAAGAAGTTTAAAGC
>CAMWWF010000234.1 GCA_947177885.1 uncultured Lachnospiraceae bacterium | reverse complement strand
GATAAATACCATTTAAAACCGGAACATTTTATGGAAGTTGTTCATCTTGTTGATATGGATGGAGCTTTTCTTTCCGAAGAATTTGTATTTGAGGAAAATACAGATAAAGTATTGTATAGAAATGACGGAATATATACAAATAAAGTTGCTTAATTTAATTGAATGAAATAAGAAGAAAAGTGCTGTTATAGAAAGGATGCTTGAACTGTCTAAGGTTTTAAAGACTATTCCTTACAGTGTTTACTATTTTTCAGCCAATATGGATCATGTTTTTCATGATGATGCAAACTTATCGGATGCCGATAAGAATGCTTTGGCAGATGAATTTGATCTGAAATATACGGAAGACGTGGAAGCATTTAAAAAATTGATTACAGGAAGTGATTTTGCGGTCAGAGGAACATATGAGGAAACCTGGTCTTTTATTAAATTGAACAATAATCCGGTTTGCAGATATAGCAATTTTGGAACATATCTCGAAAAGTACATATGCTGAAATGTGTTGAAAAAACAGTATAAAAAGACATATGCCTCCTGTAATCAGTAGAAAAATAAGATAAACTGTTGTATAGTTTTCTTATCAATGGACAAAGGGGTGCCTGGAATGATGGACATTTATTTTGATAAGCTTTATCGTTACGACAGAATATCGGAACCCTGCTATATCAGTATTCCGGTGCGGGAGGGAGAACTGCGGGATGCAGACAGGGTATGTGTGTACCAGGGAGGAAAGCGCGTACCTCTCCAGTCGAAGGTAACATCCCGGCACAGGGATGACTCGGTGCGTTTTCTGTTTCTGCGCTTTCTGGCGGATCTGCCGGGCAATAAGGGAGCAGTATTGCAATGTGAGCTGTACGGAGCTGATCAGGCAGACCGGAATCAGGATCAGAATGGGAATGAGGAGATATGGCCTGAGGGTATCTCTCCTGTGAAAGTGCTCGAAGATGAGACGGGGATCACGGTGTCCACTGTCTGCGGCGGGCGGGATCACGCATTTTCTTTCCGGGTAGAACACAAGTGTCAGAATATTTTTCAGTGGTTGGATGCGGCAGGGCGCATCTATGACCGGGAACAGTTCAAAGGCCCGTTTTTAAAGGACGGGGAAGGGCGAAAGTACCGGATGCGGATCGGCAGCTGGCGGGTTGTGGAGCAGGGCCCCGTCTGCGCAGTCTTGAAAGCTATGGGAAGCAATGTGTCAGATGGGAATGAAAACAGTCCCGGGATTGATTTCGAGCTGAAGCTGACCGCCTGGGCAGGAAAGCCCTGGGTGGAGGTTTCCTATCGGATCATCAATACTACAGACCATCCTCTCCATGTGGCATCACTGGTCTTCCATCTGCTGAGGACTTCAGATGCTGTTTTAGCAGAGGATCCTGCCCCCATGGTAATGGCGGCGGGACCGAAGTCTGCCGGGCGTGGAGGAGCAGCGGAAAATACGAATCCAGCCGGGCATGGAGGAGCAGCGGAAAATACGAATCCAGCCGGGCAGGGAGAATCAGCGGAGAATCCAAAGCCTGCCGGATCTGGAGAATCAGCGGATGATTCCGGCTGTACGGAAATTCCCATATTTCATGTCAAAGGGACAGGAGAAATAGAGCAGGCGGCGGAGCAGGTGCCTGTGGCGAATGTCCGCACCTGTGCGGGAAGTTCCAACTACAGGACGGATTTCTACCTGGGACGGGACGGCGCGGCCGTGAGCCGGGTCGTAGATGCCGAATGGCTGATGTACGAGGCCAATGAGCATGCGCCGGAAGTGCTCTACGGAACCTTTTTCGCGGATTGTACGGATGCGGAGGGCGGTGTGTGCGCCACTGTCTTTCAGGCACAGCAGAATTATCCCAAAGCGGTGCAGGCGGATCGGAACGGTCTGTCCGTAATGCTGGTGCCGGAGAATGTGGAAAAGGTTGTGATGCAGACGGGTATGTCGCGGGAACAGAAATTCCTGCTGCATTTTCATGACGCGGAGGAAAGTCTTACGGAGATCGACAATCGCAGTCTGATCTATCAGATGCCCGACAGACCTTATCTGTTACCGGAGACCCACAGGGATTCCGGTGTCTGGCCGGCTATCTTTGCGGACAAATGGGATATGGATGTGGAGAGGTGCCTGGCAGGAAAGGCGGACGGTCACTGCCGTGCCTATGGTATGTTAAATTTCGGCGATTCTTATGACGCGGGATATACGAATCAGGGGCGGGGAGGCGGCAATCTGGTCTTGAGCAACAACGAGTATGACTATCCCCATGCATGTGCCCTGCAGTATGTCCGCACAGGCGTCCGGAGATTTCTGGATTACAATATCGCGTCCTGCAGTCACTGGATGGATGTGGACGTGTGCCATTATCATCCGGAGGAACACTATATCGGAGGGCAGTGGGAACACACGGGCGGCCATTGTATAGACGGCGTTATGGCCTGCTCCCATGAGTGGGTGGAAGGCCTTCTGGACTATTACCATTTCACCGGGGATGAGAGAGGACTGGAGACCGCCATGGGGATCGGAGGGAATGTGCTGTATCTTCTGGATACTCCCATGTTTGCCAGGGCGGGAGAGGCCAGCGCCCGGGAGACAGGATGGGCGCTCCGCACGCTGACGGCGCTGTACGTGGAGACTCGGGATGAGAAATGGCTGTCTAAATGTACCCGCATTTTACAGGACTTTAAAGTGTGGGAGGAGCAGTACGGCAACTGGCTGGCGCCTTATACGGACAATACGGTTATCCGCGTGGGCTTTATGATCTCCGTGGCCATCGGCAGCATTATGCGCTATTACAGGGAATTTCCCGATCCGGAGTTAAAGGAGATGATGCTCCGGGCGGTGGACGATCTGATCGAGAACTGTTATGTGGAGAAGTGGGGGGTGTTCTATTACAAGGAACTGCCCAGCCTTAACAGGCCCGGCTACAACACCCTGTTGCTGGAGGCTCTGGCCATCGCCTATGAGCTGTCAGGGAATGCGGATTACCTGAAATATGGGATCACCACCTTTCGAAAGGCGGTGGCGGATCCTGTTTCGGGAGCAGGAGGCTCCAAGAGGAATGTGCAGGATGCGGTGATCGTGGGGAATGCCAGCAGCAAGAGCTTTGCTCAGAGTATGATCCCGCTGGCGGTCTATTACCGCGCGGCGTCGGAGTGTGGGATTCTGTAAACTCCGCTGCGGTATAAAAGACGGTGCAGAAATAAAGCATTGAGGATCAGATCATCAGCCCCTTCCGATAGCTACGGGGACTCATTCCATAGTAATTCCGGAAAGCGGAGGAGAAATGTTCCGCGGAAGAATATCCGAGATCTTCCCCGATGGAAGCGATGCTTCGAGAGTGGTCGGAGAGCAGAATAGCGGCGGCAGACATACGTGCCTCCGCTTTTTTCTGTTGAAAATTTTTCCCATAATATTCCTGCAGCAGGCGCTGGGTCTGTCGGGGACTGAGATTGAGTCTGCGGGAGAGAACATCCAGGGACAGGGACTGGTATTCGTAGAGAAAATATTCATCCATAATAACAGCTTTAGAGTCCGACAGATTGTTTTTGCCAAAAGTAGCAGGGGAGACATGGAGGCGCTCATAGTTGCGCACCATAGCCACCAGAAGCCGGGAGAGGAGCAGTTCCACCTGCGTCTGGTAACCGATATAACGGTGCTCCAGCTCATCAAACAGCTGCCGCATCAGAGAGTGTATTTCCTGGGTATCTTTTCCAATCCAGAAAGGCGTGGAGAGGAAAGCATCCGTGACGGGGGAGGGTTTTCTCCGGCGGGAGGATGAGCCTGCCTTCAGATAGACGCAGTATTCCTGCATGGGGTCTTCGGGCAGCGGTATCTGGGAGTGTTCTACATGGGGACCGGTGACAAAGAGAGTATCCGGTGTGATGGCATAGTCATGGTCCTTTATGCGCAGCTTTCCAAATCCGCAGGGAATATAGTGGATCTCATAGCAGTTGTTGCCGTGACTGTGTGTGGGAATTGTCCTTGCAAAGCGTTCAAAGACGATATTCAAAGCGTGGAAATGCGTGTTTTCCATGGTGAAGCGGATGTCCATATCGGTGTACAGAGTTTTCATGGCGGTGGTGTCCTTCTTTGTCCGGTTATTTTATATTGATTGTAACATTGCGTTGCGGGGATGACAAGAAAAGATGCAAAAACACGACATATGGGAACGCAGAATGACAGAAAATGCACTTTTTTGTTCCCGGAAAGCGGCTATAATGAAGTTATAGGAAAGTGCAGGCGGCAAATGGCACATAAGTGCGGAAAGAGAGGAAAATATGGCTGTAAAAATGTTGATGAAGGGTGCTGTTCTCCCGGGAAACAGCACGGTGGAACTGAAGGATTTTGAGGTACCTGTGCCCGGCCATGGACAGGTCCTGATCCAGACCAGGGCAACTACCATCTGTGGCAGCGATATCCGGTGCATTTACAGGGAGCACACCGGTAAGGGCCCCGAGGGTTACATTCCGGGTATGGTGGCAGGGCATGAACCCTGCGGCATCATTGTGGAGGAAGGAGAAGGGCTCAGACGGTTCAAAAAGGGCGACAGGGTGATCGTATATCACATTTCCGGATGCGGTGTATGCAACGACTGCAGGAGAGGATATTATATTTCCTGTAAGAGCAGTTTCAGGCAGGCATACGGCTGGCAGAGGAACGGCGGCATGGCGCCTTATATTCTGGCGGAGGAAAAGGATCTGATCGCGTTGCCCGACGAGCTGACTTACAAGGACGGCGCTCAGGTGGCCTGCGGTTTCGGTACGGTCTATGAAGCCATAGAGAAAATAGGGATCAGCGGAAATGACGCAGTGCTGGTGACGGGACTGGGACCTGTGGGATTAGCGGCGCTGATGCTGGCAAAGGCTTTGGGAGCGAATCACCTCATCGGTGTGGAGATGAATGATTACCGTATCGAGCTGGCGAAAAAGCTGGGACTTGCGGATGAGGTGTTCAAACCCGGAGAGGACACCCTGGAACGGATCCTGGAGGTGACAGGCGGCAGAGGAGTGGAGAGAGCCATCGATGCGTCCGCCAATGACGCGGGCAGACAGCTTGCCATCCGTGCCACCAGAGAGTGGGGGAAGATTGCCTTTGTGGGAGAGGGCGGCACCTGTACATTCAATCCCAGTCCGGATATCATTCACGGACAGAAGACCATCTACGGCTCCTGGGTGACTTCTCTCTGGAGA
>CAMWWF010000233.1 GCA_947177885.1 uncultured Lachnospiraceae bacterium | reverse complement strand
GATCAAGCCCTTCTATACGGTCATTCAGGGTTCCCATGGCTGTGAGTATCAGAACGGGTACATGGATACCCTGCGCGCGTATGGTCTTCAACAGCTCAGTGCCGGATAACAGAGGCAGCATCCGGTCCAGCAGGATCAGGTCCGGCTGCTGCTCTTTACAGTAATACAGTGCTTCTTCCCCGTCAAAGCAGGAGTCTACCGTATAGCCCTCCTGTGTCAGGTAGTAGGTCAGATTATGATTGAGATCGGCATCGTCTTCCACAAGTAAAATGCGCATATGCTCCCGCCTCCCGGTCTGGTTTCAATTCAAGCTGGCATGGATGGCCATTGGCTGTCCTGTTTCTTATTATACCATTAAAATCTCTAAATGTTCTCTAAAAAGGAATATTTATTCCCGCGGGCAGTGAGTCAAAGTCCCAGAGTGTGTTTGAAAAATCATTCCCCCGGTCTGGGGGACACCTTCTGCTTTGCTGTGCCGCCAAATCAAAGATTTCGTCAGCTTTCTGAGGGGTCTTTGATTTGGCGGGAGCCTGACACCGGGGAAACACGCAGCGTTTTCGAGGTTGGTTCTGATATGCGGGAAAACAATATTTGGAACAGGATTTCGTAAATTTAGAGGATATTTAGAGAAAGAGATGATACAGTAAAGAAAACAGGATACAATTTGTGTATCTGTCATAAATCTGTGCACAACTGACAAAGATCTTTTTGCAGGATCAGGCACCGAGAGATTCCGGGAGGCAATATCAGTCAATAACCCCGCCGCAAGCAGCGGGGCATGGAATTTGATCGCCCCAAGGGGAATGAGTCTTTTAGACACCTTGGTATTGTGACCCTCATGGCATTTGCGGGGCAGTTTGCCGAAATGATACCCGCTGCAAGCGGCGGCAAAAAGTCAACTACACTGACTTGGCCCATTGCTCAATGAGCAATGTTTGCTCAATGAGCAATGTTTGCTCAATGAGCAATGTTTGTTCGCGGGAATAAATAAGGTGGAACATGATGCAGAACAGAAATATAACAGGCAGACAATATTATAAAAGGAAAATCTTCACCGGATTTCTGGCGGTTACGCTGTTTCTTGCCGGCTGTGGTGCGGATCTTCGGAACTCGGCAGGGCAGGGGAATGCTTCCGGGACAGGAAGCGCTGCGTCCCCGACCATGGGGCGATATGTGGAGGAAAAAATTTCTGCCCTGAATGAAAGCTATTGTCCGACGGATTTGTTTCCGACAGACAACGGAATCTATCTGGTCCGGGATCAGGGGATGGATGAGCGGTTGATTCCGGATAACGGGGAAATAAAGGTACAGGAACAGATCTCGGAGGCTTTTCGCCCCATCGGGGAGAACAGATTAGTACCTGACATGGCAGTGGCGGAAAATGGGGCGCGAATATTTGAAATCGTGGAAGAAGGCAGGCGGTATCGGTATTTTATGACACCGGAAGGCGAGATGCGGGAGTGGGATCATTTTGCAGATAAGGCCGTGACTTACCTGTACGGCAGAGACGGATACTTTTACGTCAGTTCCATTAACTGCGACTCTGCCTCCGGATACAGCACCGCTCTGTGTCGTGTGGATACAGAAACGGGAGAGACAGAGTACCTGTGGGATTTTCCCCAAGCGGTCACAAACCTGTCGGTGTGTGGAGATTATCTGTTTGCCGGCTATTATAACGGTCAGAATGGCGGTATTATGATCTACAGTATTTCTGACCGAAAACAGCTTGAGGAAGACCGTGTTCTGACGGATGCGCTGAGGAAATATCTGGAAGATGATGCAGGCAGCGGCAGCTTTCTCTATCTGATCATGCCTTCCCGTACAGAGGATGGTATTTACGTGTTGACGGAGGAAGGAGTGTTCCATCATGTGATATATGGAACGGTAATGGAACAGGTGATAGAAGGGTCGCTCTGCAGTATCGGCGATATTTCAAAGCAGTTTGTGGCAATGTGCATGACAGAGGATGAGACGGGAGACATGCCGGTGTTCTGGCTGGTGTATGATTCCGGGGATATCGTACGCTTTGCATATAACGCGGACATTCCTTCCGTTCCGGATACGCTGATACGTGTTTACAGTCTGCATAATGACAACAATGTGCGTCAGGCTGTGACCGGATATCAGGGGGCGCACCCGGAACTGTATGTGCAATATGAGGTAGGGGTGTCGGAGGAGGATGGCCGGACGGAAGAAGACGCGCTGAAGAGTCTGGCCATACGGATTGCCACAGGTGACGGACCGGATGTGCTTGTCATGGATGGTATTCCCTATGATTCTTACGTGGAGAAGGGTATTTTGAAGGATCTGACGGAACTTTATGTACGGATGAGTGAGACGGAGAATTATTTTGAGAATGTGACAGACTGCTTCTTTCGTGAGGAAAAGGTATATACACTTCCCACAGCCTTCCAGTTCACCATACTGATGGGAGAGGCGGAACTGATCCGGAGCGCAGATGATCTGGAAGGATTTGTTTCGCTTTTGGAGGAAATGAAGACAGATGGCACCAGCAAGATCGGATTGCTCACGGAAGACCGGATACTGATGGCTATGGCCATGGTGTCAGGAGGCTGGATCGATGAGCGAGGGGAACTGGACAGGGAAGCTTTGAGCCGTTTTCTGACACTGTGCCGCCGTATTTATGCTGCGGACAGGCAGGAGATGAGTGAGGAGGCTGTGCAGAAAGAGATAAAGTCTCGGGCGAATAATCTCTGGGGACGCGGAAGGGGTGCTGTCTACGATTTTATGAACCGGAATCAGCTCTACTGGGCAAATACTCTTGCGGACAGTTACTGCTATTACCAAAATCCCCTTTTTATGGGGAGTATGGGAGGGGATATCCTGATCGAGTTAAATTACCTGCTTTCGGAGCTCGACTTTCTGAAAAAGGATTATCGGATCTTTTCCGATCAGGGAACGGTATGCATTCCGGTGAGTATGCTGGCTGTAAATCAGGCTTCCGGGGTGCAGGAGGAAGCGGAAGCGTTTGTGGAATATGCTCTCAGCGCCGATTTTCAGAAAGGCGTTATCCTAAACGGAGTTCCTGTGAATAAAAGTGCGCTGTACGATATGGAGAAAGCGAACCTGAGCCACAGGCCCGGGAATTACAGTACCACGGGGTGGACTTATGGGAACATGCAGGAGGACTATGTGGTACTGGAGGTGGAATGGGCGGCTTCAGAGGATTTTGAGAAATTGAACGCCATACTGGACAGCATTGACCGGGTTAATCTCTGTGACACAATGGTATATGACACAGTGATGGAATTGGGTGTGTCCGCAGTGAATGGAGAGAAGAGTATTGAGGAAACGGTGGACGCGATCGCGAAAAAAGTTCAGCTCTATCTGGCTGAGTAAATTGTTGTTTTTGCTGCCGGGCGCTATGGGAGTGACTGTATTTATCCTGATCCCTTTTCTGGATGTGCTGAAACGCTCCTTTTATACTTCTTTGTCCGGAGAGTTCAGCGGCCTGGCCAATTATCGGACGGTGTTACAGAATCAGGCTTTTCGGCTGGCGGTATACAATACGGTACGTTTTGTGGGAGTGTGTCTGCCCCTTTTGCTGGCAGGAGGGCTCGCACTGGCGGTGGCTATGGACAGATATCCTTTTCTGGAGAAATGGAAGGCTCTCTACCTGCTTCCCATGGCTATGCCGGCGGCTACCATTGTGCTGGTGTGGAAACTGATCTTTGCGAAACAGGGTTTTTTGAACGGGATCCTTGGAACCCATATTGATTTCCTTCAGGGGGAAACTGTTTTCCGGGTGCTGGTTTTTACCTATGTGTGGCGGAATCTGGGGTATACTCTGGTGCTATGGCTGGCGGCGCTGAAAGCGGTTCCGAAGGAAATCCTGGAGGCGGGAAGGGTAGACGGCGCGGGGGATGTGAGAAGCTTTTTCTACATAACATTGCCCTGCCTGAAAGGAAGCTGTTATACCATTACCGTACTGTCCCTGCTCAACGCCTTTAAGGTGTTCCGGGAGGCCTATCTGATCAGCGGCGCCTACCCCGCGGAAGAAATTTACCTGCTGCAGTATGTGTTCAACAACTGGTACACCAATCTGGACTTCGACAAGATGGCGGCCGGGGCGGTATTGTCGGCTGCGGTGATCGGCAGTATCGCCATGGCGCTGAAGAGGATCTGGGACAGGGCGGAAGAAGACGGAAGGAAAGGCTGATCGTGTAAAGCACACAGATTAAGGAACTGTTCATAAGAGTTTCCGACATCTCACGAAGTCAGGATCACACAGTCAAAGAACGAGCAGACCTGGGTACATTCCGGGGCACGACATTCCTGAGTTCAGGGATATCAGGCACCACAAACCAATCAGGGAATGGGGGATCAAAATGAAGGAATCACGTAACAAAGAAAGTATGATAAAAAAGCTTATCGTCACCCTGCCCGTGGCAGGATTGGGACTCTGCTTCATCCTGCCGGTTCTGATCCTGATATCCGGTTCCCTGACGGATGCGTTGGAATGGAAAGAACGGGCCGGGGCGCTGGTTTTGAACACGGACGGATATATAGACTGGAAGTGGATCCCGGACTACCCCACTCTGGAACAGTATAAGAGACTGCTCTTTTACAGTCCCGCCTTTTTGCAGCTGTTCTGGAACTCTGTGCGGATGGCGGGAGTGATCCTTGCGGGACAGTTCCTGATTGGCGTTCCTGGGGCATGGGCGCTCGCTTCTTTTAAGTTCAGAGGACAGAAGCTGCTGTTTACGATCTATGTGATCCTGATGCTGCTGCCTTTTCAGGTGACGATGCTGTCAAAGTATCTGGTAATCCGCCAGCTTGGGATGATGGATACCCGCGGGGCGGTGATCCTTCCTGCGGTATTTTCCACGTTCCCGGTATTTCTGATCTATCGCAGCTTTCGGAACATTCCCTCTGAACTGCCGGAGGCCGCCCGCATGGACGGAGCGGGGGAATGGCGGATCTTCTTGCATATAGCGCTTCCCCTGGCGCGGGGCGGCGTGCTGTCGGCCATGGCGCTGGACTTTCTGGAATGCTGGAATATGATAGAGGAACCTCTGGCTTTTCTGAAAGACAAATCCCTCTGGCCCCTTTCCCTATATCTGCCGGAGATCGGCATCAGTCAGGCGGGTTATTCCTGCGCGGCTTCTCTGATCACGCTTTTGATGTCGCTGTTTGTGTTCTGGATATTCAG
>CAMWWF010000232.1 GCA_947177885.1 uncultured Lachnospiraceae bacterium | reverse complement strand
AATACATATGGAAACGGAAGAGTAGATTGTGTGAGCTGTCTGCGGCTTAAGCGGACAGAATGCGGAAAGGGATGGAGATCATTATGAATGTGATAGTATTAGCGGGCGGAACCAGTACGGAGCGGGATGTGTCTTTAAGCTCCGGCAGCAGGATCTATAAAGCGCTTAGGCAGAAAGGACATCGGGCGGTTCTGCTGGATGTCTATATCGGGTATGAGGGAGATACGGAGGGGATCTTTGAGAGAGATATGGACTGGGCGGCTCAGATCGGGGCTATCGGTGAGAAAAATCCTGATCTGGAAACGGTAAAGGCCCTTAGAAAGGATGGGGGTAAAAGTTTCTTCGGTCCGAATGTGCTGGAGCTCTGTCAGAGCGCCGATGCGGTGTTCATGGCTCTCCACGGTGCTAACGGGGAGGACGGCAAGATCCAGGCCTGTCTGGAACTGCTTGGCGTCCCCTATACGGGAACGGATTTTGTCAGTGCGGCGATGGCCATGGATAAGGGAATCACAAAAGATATTTTCAAAGCATACAATATTCCCACGCCTGCGGGTATCCGTCTGAAGAAGGGGGAACAGGAATCGGAGAAGGTTCCCTATCCCTGTATTGTCAAGGCATGCTGCGGGGGATCCAGTGTGGGCGTCTGCATTGCCCGGAATGACGAGGAATATCTTGCCGCAAAGGAAGAGGCCTTCCGCTATGACAATGAGGCGATCATAGAGCAATACATAGAAGGAAGGGAATTTTCCGTAGGCGTTATGGAGGGTGAGGCACTGCCGGCGATCGAAATTGCGCCCAAGGTGGGCTTCTATGATTATAAAAATAAGTATCAGGCGGGTTTTACGGTGGAGACCTGTCCGGCCGAGATCCCGGAAGATAAAGCCGCTGCAATGCAGCGGACCGCGGAAAAGGTATTTCAGGTACTGCGATTGAAGAGTTATGCCAGAATGGATTTTCGGATGAACAATGAAGGGGAAATCTATTGTCTGGAGGCAAATACCCTGCCGGGGATGACACCCCTTTCCCTGTTTCCTCAGGAAGCGGCGGCAATAGGTATAAGCTATGAGGATCTGTGCGAGAAGATATTGCAAAATGCATTCAGGAGAGTGTAGGTATGATGGATCTGACTTTAGGGGAGATCGCGGCGGCATGCGGCGGAAAGTTGATATTGAAGGGAAAAGACAGAACTGACATACGCGTCAGTTCTTTGGTCATAGATTCCAGATCAGTGACAGAGGGAGGCGTCTTTCTTGCCACCGTGGGAGAGCGCGTGGACGGTCATAGTTTTATTGCTTCTGTCTTCGAAAAGGGGGCGGTGCTTGCTGTCACCCAAAAGACGCCGGAGCGGGTGACGGAGGAGACCGGCATTTCTTCGGAGAGCTGGGGCAGCTATCTGCTGGTGGAGGATACCCTGCAGGCGCTGAAGGATATTGCGGAAGCGTACAGGCGTAAGCTTTCCATTCCTGTGGTGGGCATCACGGGAAGCGTGGGAAAGACCAGTACCAAGGAATTTATCGCGGGAGTGCTTTCGGAAAAATATAATGTGCTGAAAACGGATGGCAATTATAACAATGAGATCGGTGTCCCGCTGACCTTGCTTCGAATCCGCCGGGAGCATACGGCGGCCGTAATAGAGATGGGGATCAGCGATTTCGGTGAGATGCATCGTCTGAGCAAAATGGCCAGACCTGACGTATGTGTCATAACGAATATCGGGCAGTGCCACCTGGATAATTTAAAGACCAGGGACGGTATATTAAAGGCGAAATCGGAAATATTTGACTTTATGGCGGAGAACGGCCAGGTCTGCCTGAACGGCGAGGACGATAAACTCAGCGCCATCACTGAGATCAGAGGCAGAAAGCCCCATTTCTTCGGCTGGGGCGGCAATTCTGCGGAGGAAGTGACTGTGGGGGATATTGTGAGTCACGGACTGTGGGGCAGCGACGCGGTATTGACGGTCAGGCGGCGTGGAAGTGATATGGATGTTCCCGTATCCGCGGCGGAAGGAATGAAAAGCGCTGACACCGTAAAGATAAAGGTTCAGGTACCCCTGCCCGGCAGACATATGGTGTTGAACAGTGCGGCGGCCGCCTGTGTGGCGGGAGTGATGGGTTTATCTCCGATGCAGATTGCGGAGGGGATTCGCAGGATAAAGCCGGTAAACGGAAGAAATAACCTGATACGCCTGAAGAACTACACTCTCATAGATGACTGCTATAATGCAAATCCCGCCTCCATGAAGGCGGCTGTGGATCTGCTTGCCATGGCAGACACCGTGAAGGTGGCGATCCTGGGCGATATGTTTGAGCTGGGAGAGAATTCCCATGCACTTCATGAAGAGATCGGTGTTTATGCCGTTTCGGCGGGGATCGACAGAATCTACTGTGTGGGCCGGGAGGCGGAATATATGTATCAGGCGGCCCGCGGGCAGTCTGTCCGGTCTGCCGCGGCAGGAGATGCCGGTGCCGGGGCTGTCCGGCCGGGCTCGTCGGAGGATGGCTGTGCTCAGACAGGTCAGTCGCTTCTGTCCGGTGAGGCAGTGCAGGTGGTGTACTTTTCCACAAAGGGCGATCTGCTCAAAGCGTTGGAGACAGACCCGGCACAGTATGTTCCGGAAGGAAGCACGGTGCTTGTCAAGGCATCTCATGGAATGGAATTTACAGAGATCGTGGAAATGTTCAAAAATTTGTAACCTTTATAAAATCTTAATCCTTTTTTGCTTCGGATGTGGGAAAATAGGATTGGGATTTTTTAATGACGCTAAAGGTGTGACTGAGGATATGAGTGAAAATATTTTGATCGTGGACGATGAAAAAGAGATTGCGGACCTGGTGGCATTGTACCTGCGGAATGAGGGCTATGAAGTGTTTTTGTGCTATAACGGCAGCGACGCGTTGGGGATAATAGAAAATGAGCGGCTGGATATGGCAATCCTGGATGTGATGCTTCCGGACATCAGCGGTTTTGAACTGTGCACCAGGATCCGGGAGGACCATTGCTATCCTGTCATCATGCTGACCGCGAAAGGAGAGCAAATGGACAAGATCACCGGCCTTACTCTGGGGGCGGACGATTATATGACCAAGCCTTTTCTGCCTCTGGAGCTGGTGGCCAGGGTGAAAGCACAGCTGCGGCGTTATAAGCGCTATAATGCGGGAACGGAAAATGACGAAAGTGTCATAAGCATATCCGGACTTGTGCTGAACAGTAAAACACATGAGTGTACTTTAAACGAAAAACCACTGAATCTGACACCTACGGAATTTTCCATATTGTGGATACTCTGCCAGCGCAGGGGACAGGTGGTCAGTGCGGAGGAGCTTTTCTATCTGATATGGCATGACGAGTACTATGTGAAAAACAATAATACCATCACGGTGCATATCAGGCATCTGAGGGAAAAGATGGGAGATTCCTTCGAAGAGCCAAAATATATTAAGACGGTCTGGGGGTGCGGGTATAAGGTTGAAGGATAAACTGAAGAGAACCATAGGAACGGCACTGATCGTGCTGGGAGGGATCTTATTTTGTTATATGCTGTTGGGATTTTTTGATACCATGCTGGACGGATTCCTTCTGGACTGGCTGGACAGGAAATTTGTCTATTATGACTACAGCGGGGAAGTCCCCATGCCTATTATCCGCTGGTGGAGAGTGAAAGAGTATCTGTTCCGGGGACTGTTGGCCTTTGTGCTGACGGTGGCGCTGGCCGGAAGGGTAGTTCTGCTTCTGTATGCCGCCAAAAGAGAAAAACAGGTGGTCCATGAGGCGGGCAGGATGATAAACAATTATATGCATCATGACAGAGAAGTGACAGAGGTGTTTCCCAGGGAATATGCGGAAATTTCTCTCCAGATGGCGGAGATCAAGGCCGATATGCAGCGTCATGAGCAGGTGCTGAAGCAGGAAGCTGCCAGAAAGAACGACCTGATCACTTATCTGGCCCATGATCTGAAAACGCCGCTGACCTCAGTGGTGGGATATCTGAGCCTTCTGGAGGAAGCACCGGATATGCCCGAGGAGCAGAAGGCGAAGTATATCCGTATCACTCTGGACAAGGCGCTTCGTCTGGAGAAGCTGATCAATGAATTTTTCGAGATCACCAGATACAATCTGCAGCAGATCATTCTGGAAAAGGAAAATATTGATCTTTCCTTTATGCTGGTGCAGATGACGGACGAATTTTATCCTATTCTCCGGGAGCACGGCAATAAAGTGGATCTGAAAGTAAAGGATAATCTCACCGTTTATGGGGACGGTGAGAAGCTTGCCAGAGTGTTTAACAATATTCTGAAAAATGCCATAGCCTACAGTGATGCGGGAACGGAGATCGGCATATGGGCGGAGGAAGAGGAGGAGAATGTCATCATTCGTATTCTCAATCATGGAAAGACCATTCCGGAACAAAGACTGGATGCCATTTTCGACAAGTTCTTCCGCCTGGACGATGCCCGTGCTACCAACACCGGAGGCGCAGGGCTGGGGCTTGCCATTGCCAGGGAGATCGTGACGCTCCACGGGGGAACGATCACGGCGGACAGCAAGGACAGGGTGACTGCTTTTGTGGTGAGTCTGCCGAAGTAATACCATACAGGATGCGGCTGCCCCGGGGCAGGCATTACAGGTCATATTCCTCTTTCAAGGCAAAATATCTCTCGGAAATAAGACCGCTCACATGAGTTCCCAGGCTTTTCCGTGTCGCCTTATCCAGTTCGCTGATCAGGATGGGTTTCTGGAAATCAATGATGACGGTGGCCTTTTTCATTTTGGGAAGGTGGTCTTCGAATACGCCGGCGGAGTTTACGATAGTCATGGGGACTACGGGGATGCCGCCTTTTTCGGCGATCTTAAAACTTCCCTCGTGAAAGGGAAGGAAAGTGTCCGGTGTCTTGTTCCGCGTTCCCTCCGGGAAGATGCACAATGAGATGCCGTTCTTCACATCCTCGATGCCCTCCAGGATCGTTTTCATGCCTTTTTTGATGTCACTGCGATCCAGGAAAAGACAGTGGATATTTTTCATCCAGAGATTCAAAAGCGGATATCGCAGCATTTCTGCCTTGGCCACATAGCCGGTGATTCCGGGAAAGTGGTTCAGGGTCAGCACAACATCGAAATAGCTGCGGTGGTTTCCCACATACAATACCGCCGTATCGGTGGGAATGTTTTCCCTGCCCCGGACGATGACTTTGGCGCCGGC
>CAMWWF010000231.1 GCA_947177885.1 uncultured Lachnospiraceae bacterium | reverse complement strand
GAATATGATAATGGTAATCAGCCGGAAAATGGAGAGAACTATGGAACAGAACAAAAAACCCGCCTGGATGACGGACCCGCTGGTACAGGAAATTCCCGGAGAAAAACTCCGGTTTCTGGAACAGCTCTTTGCCCAGGGACAGGGAAAAAGTCAGAAAGAAATGATGGCGTTCCTGATGCCCATGATGAAAAAAGCAAAACAGGAAAATCTTACCTTCACCCCCCAGGAGGTAAGCGCAGCCATTGCCGCCATCAAAAAATACAGCTCCGAAGCAGAGCTGAAACAGATTGACAAAATACTGGAAAAAAGCAAAGCCCAAAAGCATTAAAGGAAGAAGCTGCCGCGGTCACTTTCAATCACGGCAGCTTCTTCCTGTTTTCCTGCTTTTTATGCGGCACACCGTTCCCCTGGGTACCCCATTATTTTACTACAATATTCACAATCTTTCCCTTCACATAAATCTCTTTTACAATATTCTTCCCTTCACAGGCGGCTTTGACACCGGGAAGTTCTCTGGCCTTTGCCAGAGCGGATTCGTTCTCTTCGTCAAGTGCCAGTTCCACGGTGCCCTTCACTTTGCCGTTGACCTGAACGCCTATCACCACGGTATCCTCTTTCACCGCAGCCTCATCAAACACAGGCCAGGGTTCATATGCCAGAGTGGCGTCATGCCCCAGTATCTGCCACATTTCCTCCCCTGCATGAGGACAGATACAGGAGAACATTTTTACAAATCCTTCCGCGTACTCTCTGGGACATTTTCCTGCCTTGTATACCGCATTCACAAAGATCATCATCTGGCTGATAGCCGTATTGAATCCCAGCTGCTCAAAATCGCCCGTAACTTTCTTAACGGTCTGATGATATACCTTTTCCAGCGCTCCGCCCTGGTCCGCCGTAAGGTTTTCGCTGTTTGTAAAGAAAGTCCACACACGGTTGATAAATCTTCTGGCGCCTTCCACACCCTGAGGATTCCAGGGCTTGGATACTTCCAGGGGTCCCATAAACATCTCGTAGAGCCGCAGCGTGTCCGCGCCGTAATCCCGTACAACATCACTGGGATTTACCACATACTCCGGATACCGCTTGCCCATCTTAATACCGTTCTCCCCCAGAATCATCCCCTGATGCACCAATTTCCGGAAAGGTTCCTTTACAGGTGACAATCCCCTGTCATACAAATATCGGTTCCAGATGCGGGAATACATCAGATGTCCCACAGCGTGCTCCGGACCGCCGATATAGAGATCTACAGGCAGCCAGTGCTTTAAGAGTTTCGGATCGGCAAATGCCTGCTCATTGTCAGGGTCAATATACCGCATAAAATACCAGCTGGAACCTGCACTTCCCGGCATGGTGGCGGTCTCCCTCACACCTTTTACGCCGTTTCTGTCATATTGTTTCCATTCTGCTGCATTCTCCAGAGGAGCCTTTCCGTTCCTACCTTTATAATCAGCCAGTTCCGGCAGTATCAGCGGCAGCTCCTCATCCTCCAGAACATGAATGGAGCCGTCCTCCCCATGCACAACAGGCACAGGTTCGCCCCAGTAACGCTGTCTGGCAAAAATCCATTCCCGGAAATGATAATTCACAGTGGGACGGGCCACACCTTGAGCCGCCAGCTTTTCGGTGATAGCCTTCTTGGCCTCCTCCACCGTATATCCCGTAAACTCCTCCGAATTCATCAGCCTGCAGCCCCTGCCCAGATAAGAGCCTTTTTCGAACGCCTGTTCACTCACATCCCCTCCGTCTATTACCTGTATCATGGGAATGTTATGCGCCACGGCATATTCAAAATCTCTCTGGTCATGGGAAGGCACCGCCATAACGGCTCCCGTGCCGTAACTGGCCAGTACAAAATCACCGATATAGAGCGGCACTTCCCGGCCGTTTGCAGGATTGACGGCATAAAGCCCCTTCAGCACACATCCTGATTTGGACTTGTTCAGCTCCGTTCTATCCATATCGCTCTTTTTGAGAGTCTGGTCAATATAGGCCTGCACTTCCTCCCGGTTCTCCACTCTGGGCATCAGATCTTTGACAATCTGTCCGTCCGGAGCCAGCACCATGAAGGTAATGCCGTAAATCGTCTCAATGCATGTGGTATAAATAGAAAAGCTTCCTCCCCCCACAATGGAAAAATCCACCTCTACGCCCTCGGACCTTCCGATCCAATGCCTTTGAATATCCTTGGTGGATTCGGGCCAGTCAATTTCCTCCAGACCCTCCAGCAGCTTCTCCGCAAAGGCCGGCTGGTTGATCACCCACTGTTTCATGTTCCTGCGCACCACGGGATAACCGCCCCGCTCGGACTTACCGTCAATAACTTCGTCATTGGAGAGCACGGTTCCCAGTTCTTCGCACCAGTTCACCGGCATATCAATATATTTGGCATATCCGTCCAGATAGAGCTGTTTGAAAATCCACTGGGTCCATTTATAGAACCGGGGATCACTGGTGGCGATCATTTTGGACCAGTCGTAGTCAAATCCCAGTTCCTTCAGCTGTGCCGAAAATGTCTCAATATTGGCCTGGGTAAAGCCGGCAGGATGATTGCCGGTACTCACGGCGTACTGCTCCGCAGGCAGACCAAAGGAATCGTATCCCATAGGATGCAGTACGTTATAGCCCTGCATGCGCTTCATACGGGACATAATATCGGTTGCGGTATATCCCTCCGGATGTCCTGCGTGAAGGCCTACCCCGGAAGGGTAAGGAAACATATCCAGTACATAGTATTTGGGCTTGCTAAAATCCCACACATCCGTCTTGAAAGTTTCATGTTCAGCCCAGTAATTCTGCCACTTTTTCTCGATTTCTCTCGGATTATAAATTCGTTCCATCTTCCTGCTCCTTTGTCAAACAGCCTTTCTTTCACGGAAATTCCTGATTGCACGGTCTGTGCTGCATTCATTCTATCAAACAGTCAAACCATCAAACCATCAAACCATCAAACCATTCAGGCAAACAGCCTTTCTCACAAAAGCATGTATTCCTCTGACCGGCAGCGCAATCTGCCGTATTTATAAAAGCCCTCTCGCTTTAGAAGCGAAAGGGCCCCAATTGCTCTTTATTTTATCCTGTCCGCCGATATTTGTCAACAGTTAAATTTCCTGCAGGATTTAGTCGTCTCCGTTATTCTCTGCCACACTGGCTGCCCTTGCAGCAACTTCTTTCTCCTGCACATCCGAAGGCGCCTGCTCATAACGGATGAATTGATATTCGTAATCTCCTCTTCCGCCTGTCATGGAACGCAGATCCGTACAATAGCCGAACAAAGCGCTCTGCGGGATTTCCGCTTCCACTACCTGCTTGCCGCCGGGCAGGGGATTCATTCCCAGCACACGGCCTCTTCTCTTGTTCAGATCACCCATAACGTCTCCCGTGTACGCATCGGGAACCGTAACCTTCAACGCTACAATAGGCTCCAGAAGCACCGGATGAGCCTCCAGGAATCCCTTTCTGAAAGCCTGCACCGTAGCCATCTTGAAGGCCTGCTCGGAGGAATCCACCGGATGATAGGACCCATCGTACAGCACGGCTCTCACACCCACCACAGGATACGCGGCCAAAGGCCCCTTTATCACGGACTCCTGCAGTCCCTTTTCCACTGCCGGATAGTAATTCTTGGGAACAGCGCCTCCCACTACTTCCTGCTCAAATACATAAGCCGTCTCCAGATCTCCGGAAGGGCTGAAACGCATCTTCACATGCCCGTACTGACCATGTCCGCCGGTCTGCTTTTTATATTTGTGCTCCACATCGGACTGCTTTTTAATCGTTTCCTTGTAAGCCACTTTAGGCTGAGCCAGCTCCACCTCCACTTTATATTCGTTCAGAAGGCGGCTCACAATAATATCCAGATGCTGATCTCCCATACCATAGAGAAGCGTCTGCCTGTTCTCCGCGTCATTTACCGTTTTAACCGTGAGATCTTCGTGGGTAATCTTCTGCAGCGCCTGGGAGATCTTGTCCACGTCGCCCTTATTCCTGGGTTTATAGCGCATATAGGTGTACGGTGTGGATATCTCAAATTTTCCGTATTTCAAAGGAGTTGCCTTGGTGGAAAGGCTGTCGCCGGTCCTTGCGCCGGTGAGCTTGGCCAGCGCTCCGATGTCTCCTGCGTGAAGCTCCGGAACCTCCATGGGCTTATTGCCCTGCATCACATACAGCTTGCCGATTTTCTCCTCAATGTCTTTATCCACATTGTAAATCAGATCGTCGGTTTTCAGCACGCCGGAGTTTACTTTAATCAGAGAGTACTTTCCGATAAACGGGTCTACCATGGTCTTCCAGATATACGCCGATTTTGCTTTGGAAAAGTCATAATCCGAATTGTAAATTTCACTCGTCTTCATATTGATGCCGGCCACCTTGCGGTTCTCCGGACTGGGCATATATTTCACGATATCGTCAAGGAGAGTGTATACACCCTGGCAAAGCACATTGGACCCCATGGTCATGGGGAAAATACTGCAGTCGCAGACATTGGTCCGCAGCGCGGCTCTGATTTCCGCTTCCGAGAATGTCTCTCCGCCGAAATACCGCTCCATCATCTCTTCACTGGTCTCCGCCACTGCTTCCATCAACGTATCCCGGCAGATCTCAAGATTGGCCTTATTGTACTCCGGAATCTGGCAGTCCACCACTTCCTTGCCCTTCCAGCGATGGCCGGTCTCGGAAACCACATTTACATAACCGACGAACTTCTCGTCTTCACGGATGGGCAGGTTAAAAGGCGCCATCTTTTTTCCGTACAGCCCGGTCATATCCTCCACTACCTGACGGAAAGACGCATTGTCCACATCCATATTGGACACATAGACAAACCTGGGCAGCTTGTATTTTTCACAAAGCTCCCACGCCTTCTGTGTGCCTACTTCAATGCCGGATTTGCCGTTTACCACAATAATGGCCGCCCCGGCGGCGCTGATTGCCTCTTCTGCCTCGCCCACAAAGTCAAAATAACCGGGAGTATCCAGGATGTTTATCTTGCAGCCCTCCCACTCAATGGGGATAACAGAAGTACTGATGGAAAACTTGCGCTTCTGTTCTTCTTTGCCGTAGTCACTCAGGGTGTTGCCGTCGGGCACTTTACCCATTCTGGATGTAATACCGGAAAGATACGCAAATGCTTCTGCCAGACTTGTCTTACCGCTTCCGCCGTGTCCCAGCAGTACCACATTACGAATCTTGTCAGTTGTGTAAACTTTCATTTGACTTTCCTCCAATT
>CAMWWF010000230.1 GCA_947177885.1 uncultured Lachnospiraceae bacterium | reverse complement strand
TCCCGATTTTATGGGTGAAAAGTGGTGGAAAGATATGGATGTCATATTGGACGAAGCAAAGAAGCGCCATATGAAGGTCTGGATTCTGGATGACAGCCACTTCCCTACGGGATACGCAAACGGTGCATTGGAACATGCGGATGAAAAACTGTGTCGGCAGAGTCTGACATATCGGGTAATAGACTGCCCGGAGCCGGGACAAAGGATGTCATTTTCTGCCGGACAGTATGAAAAGCCGGACGACTGGGAGCCGAATCTGAATGAATCCTATACCATGAACTTAGATCAGGTGCGCCGTTTTGAGGATGACAGGTTTCTGGGAACCGTTGCTTTGCGCACAGGCGGGGGATCGGTGGAAGATATGCGGGAAATTATGCCGGAAGGAGACGAGAAGCGCCTGACGTTTACGGTGCCTGCAGGCCGGTGGAAAATATACTTTCTTTACCTGACCAGAAACAGGGGCCCCCACAGAAACTATATTAATATGTTGAGCCCTGCCTCCTGCCGCATTCTGATCGACACGGTGTATGAGCCTCATTTCGCGCATTATGCGGAGGACTTCGGCACCATTATAGCCGGATTCTTTTCCGATGAACCGGAACTGGGAAACGGTCATCTCTATGAAAGCGGAAAGCGAATCTTTGAGATGGACGATCAGGCATGGAGCAGGGAATTAGAGGATGCGCTGCGGGGGAAATGGGGTAAGGATTTTCTGAAGGCAAAGGTGCGTTTCGATTATATGGATGCGGTAACGCGCAAGGTTGAGGCAGCTTTTTCTCTGCAGATTGGGGAATGGTGCCATGCCCATGGGGTAGAATATATCGGCCATTTGATAGAGGACAATAATCAGCATACCAGGACGGGCAGCAGCCTCGGCCATTATTTCCGCGGCCTGGCGGGGCAGGATATGGCAGGGATTGACGATATTGGGGGACAGGTGCTGCCCCAGGGAGAATGGAACGGGCCCTACGGCATTATGGGGGAAATGAGAAACGGGGAGTTTTATCATTTTGTGTTAGGCAGACTGGCAGCTTCTCTTGCGGCCATAGACCCGAAAAAGAAAAATCGCTCACTGTGTGAGATTTTTGGAAATTATGGGTGGGAAGAAGGGGTACGGCTGGAAAAATATCTGCTGGACCATTTCCTGGTCAGGGGGATCAACCATTTTGTCCCTCATGCGTTCAGCCCAAAGGAATATCCTGATCCGGATTGTCCGCCTCACTTTTATGCCCACGGTCACAATCCTCAGTACCGACATTTTGGAGAATTAATGCAGTATGCCAACCGAGTATGTACTCTGTTGGACGGAGGAAGGCATGTGTCGCCTGTGGCTATCCTGTACAATGCGGAGGCGGAATGGGCCGGGGACTATATGGATTTGGAGAAGCCGGCCAGGCTTCTGGCACAGCGGCAGATAGAATATGATTTTATTCCGGCGGATGTTTTTGCTGACAGGGAGTATTTCGGTACAAAGATAGGGAACAGACTTCGTATAAACGGGAGGGAATATAAAATCCTGCTGATTCCCAGGTCACAGTTTATCAGCAGTGCCCTGGCGGAGGCATTGGAAGCCATGAAGCAGGAAGGATTTCCCGCTGTATTTATAGATGCGCCGCCGGAGGGAATCTGTGGAGAACTCCTGCCGCCGGAGGAAATTTGCGGCGAGATATTGCCGCCGGAGAGAACCTGCGGAGAGATGCTGCCGCCGGAGAGTGGGGAAAAAGTATGCGGCTTAAAAAAACAGGCCGGAATGGAAGTATGTCCGCTTGCGAATCTGCCCCAAATGCTGGCAGATTATGGAATACCGGAGGTGGTGCTGAATCCTGCATGTTCCGGCATCCGCTGCCTGCGATATGCGGCGGACAGGGAAATCTATCTCTTCGTGAATGAGGGCGTGGAGTGTTATACAGGGCAGGTCAGAGTGCCGACAAGGGGAAAAAATTACCGCTATGACGCATGGAACAATGCAATAGCGGCAATTGCATCCGCCGAGTGTGAAGAGGGAACCTGGCTTTCGCTAAAGATAGAACCTCTGAAAAGCTGTATTATCGTGTTTGATGAGCCGGAGGAGGAACCATCTAAGATAGATCAGATAGTTCGGCAGGAACCGCAGGAAGACTGGATCAGAAAACCGTGGAATGAGGGATGGACCAGAAGCTTTTGCAGCGCCGCGGCATATCCCGATTTTCACTCCCCCAGGCAAATAGCGCTGCCGGATCATATGGAGACGGAATACCCGGAGTTTTCCGGATTTATCAGGTATGAAAAAGAACTGTTCTGTGAGACTGGGGAGGGCGAATTGATATTGGAGATCACAGATGCCTATGAAGGCGTGGAGGTTTTTGTGAATGACGTCAGCCTGGGAATCCAGATTGCGCCGCCCTTTTCTTATTGTCTGATCGGGAAACTGCGGAGAGGAAACAATGCGGTAAGGATTGAAGTGGCGACCACTTTGGAGCGGGAGAACGCGAAGCTTCCGGATCCGATTCGGATGTATATGGGGCTGGGGGAAAAGATACCGGAATGTCCCTCGGGAATCAACGGAACCGTGAACTTATATTGCCGGGAACAAAAGGGATAAACTTTTACAGGGATATGATATTACATAAGCAGAAATTGGCGTAAAGCAGGAAGAATAGAGGAGAAATGACAAGATGGAGGGATTATGGAATATTATCAGCTTTGGAGCTGTGGGAGATGGAAGAACAGATTGTACACAGGCAATTCAGGCAGCAATTGATGAGGCCGGAAGCCAATCAGGCGGTGGCGGGGTGTATGTTCCGGCAGGAGAGTATGCTGTCGGTCAGATTACGCTGCATCCTCATGTGCGGCTTTATGGGGAGACAGGCTGGAGCATTCGAAACAGTGGCGGAAGTATTTTGACGCTGAAGGAAGAGGAGGCAGATTGCCTGCTGGACATAACAGGGTGTTTTGGCTGTACGGTGACGGGACAGCTTCGGCTGAGCGAATGCTGCGATGGGATTAGCCGTAGAGTAAACAACCGAAAAGTATGTCAGGAGCAGGAAAACTGTATGGAGAAAAAGGGAGAGGCATATGCAACAGATTGAACAATACGGCATTTTTGAGAGCAGGGAGAAAGCGGAAGGGAATGCAACCGGTGTCTTTACCTGTGAGGAAACCCGGATCAGGGTGAAGGCGTTTGTCCTGAATGAGGGGGAAGTAATGGTGCGTTTCAGGCCGGAGCGCACAGGGATATGGGAGTACCGCATTCAGGCCGGAGAGAGGATTTTGCGGGAGGGAAGCTTTTTATGCATTCAGGCGCAGAAAAGAAATCATGGGCCGGTATCCGCAGCCGGATTTGGCTTTCGGCATGCGGATGGGAAGGAATTTCGGCCCCTTGGGACGACCTGCTATGCCTGGATTTATCAGTCGGAGGAAATTCGGAGACAGACATTGGAGAGCCTGGCGGGCAGCCCCTTTAACAAGGTGCGCATGTGTGTGTTCCCGAAGGATATGATTTATAACGAGGAGGAACCGGGTTATTTTCCCTATGCCAGAGAGACTGTGGAGGAAGATGTACAGTTCGGGAATCCGTCTCACAATCAGGAAGATGGATCCAATCACAGGAAAAAGCAGTGAAAATAGTCTGGAAAGGAATCAAAAGTAAGTTGTATTTGCAATCATATACATGATTAGTGATTTGAAAGAGTGGAAGAGACGATGTTTTCCACTCTTTAGAATTTTTAAGACAACCCCCGGAATGAAGGCATTTATCAGGATAATGGTGGAACTGGATGTAAAAATCAGCCTGTATAGTAAGGGAAATACAGTACATGAAAAATGTGTTAAAGTGCTCCTGGTCGACATGGATGCCCAGGGTTCGATGTTAGCAAGCCTTTGATGATTTGGGCAAATTTCCGGCTGCCCGCCCCCTATGACAATTTACTGAATGAACCCTTTTTCTGTCAGCCATTCGATAATATCAGATTCCGAATCCTGGACCGCATTGCGTGAAATGGAAAGGCCATCTGTAACTACATCTGCGTCCGGTTCCATGTCTTTGATTGTGCTGATTGCGTCAGAAAAACCGCTCCCGCCGGATGTGACAAAAGGAACCACTGTTTTCCCCGCCAGATTGTACTGGTCAAGAAAACTGTACATAATCATCGGCATATCATAATACCAGTTGGGAAAACCCAAAAAGATGGTGTCATATTGGTCTAGATCCTCTACCGTTCCGGCAATTTCGGGACGGAAATTGTCTGACTGTTCTTTCTGCGCAATATTTTCAAGCTCCGAATGATCCAGCGGATATGGTGTAACCGGCTCAATCCGGAAAATATCTGCCCTTGTATTTTCTGCAATGATATAAGCAACATACTGGGTATTCCCCAAAACCTTACCGTCAATAACAACGGTGCTGAGTTCTTCCTCCCTCGACATATTCTCAGGCTCCGTGGTTTCCGGCATGGAAAAATATACAACCAGACTTTTTGTTGTAGAAGTAGAGTCCATATTTTCAGAATCCTCCGTTTCGTTTGAAAGTGTCGTTTCTGTATTTTCCTCCGATTGCTGCTTATCTGATCCGGCAGAAGGATTATTGCCGGAGGGAGAAGTCCCGCACCCGCTGAGCATAACGGCCACAAGCAGCAAGGATAAACATAAACCAAATATTTTTTTCACTGTCATTCCTCCTAATACCAATCATGTTTTTCGCCCCGGTCAAGGGCACCTATGTGTGCCATTTCACCCCCGGTAAGGCTGAAATGGTATAACTCCGTATTTTCCCTGATATGATCGGGATTACTGGAACCGGGATGCCCTGACATACGGCATCCCGCTACAACATGATAACGCTTTGGCCCGCGCCGCCTTTAAATCCTTCCTGAAATCCAGTTCCGCCTGCCGGGCGCTATAAGCTGTTCTTTATAATCTCCCTGATCTCATCTTTGTCTGGCACCTTATAGCCGCCATCCATGATCAGTGTGCTTTCAACAATTCCCGGAAGCATCTCCTCTGTTACCCCGAGCTCTCTCAGATGCATCGTAAGGCCCAGTTCTTCCATATAAGCCTCCATTTTTTTCAGGCCTTCCGCTGCAATCTGTTCATCACTTTTTCCTTTCGGATCTACATCCCATACGTTCATGGCAAATCGCTTGAACTTTGCCAGCCCAAACGGGCAGATAAAGCGATAGTAGGCCATGGATACCGCTGCAAGAGTCATGCCATGGGTTGCGTCCGTATGTGCCGCAACCGCCTGCCCAAGCATATGCACCATCCAGTCTGTAGATT
>CAMWWF010000229.1 GCA_947177885.1 uncultured Lachnospiraceae bacterium | reverse complement strand
ATCTTGGAACCACCCGCCCCGCTCATGGAAATATTACGCCCCCATTTTATGGCCGTATCCATGGCCTTCTTCGGCGGAAACACCACCTTGATCTGCTCCCTGGGCTGATAACCTATACGTTCCAGAACTCCCGCATCCACATGTATTCCCATATCCATCTGTCGGTATAGCTGCTCTGCCTTTTCCTCCATCTTCAGGGCAATATCCTCCCTGATATCCAGAATGCCCTGACTGATGAGATCATTCATTTCACAGATGATCCGGCTGTAATTTTCTTCCCTGCAGATATGCGACTCCAAGATCCTTGCGCGCTCCTCCAGCAGCTCCCTGGCGCTTTCGCCAAGTCTGCGCTGCTGTGCGGCAACACTGTTCTGCAATTGGGAAAAGAAAATGTTCAGCTGGCCGCGCCAGTCTGCACCCTTTTCCTGCAATGCCTCCAACGCGGCGGTTTTCTGCCGCAACTCCTCTATCAGCTTCTGTACCACATCCTGGTCGGCGTCCAGCATCTGATATTGTGCCGCTACATTTTCCATCAATTGCAGCAGCTCGCTTTTGGCGGACATCAGGAAGGGCATCAGCAGCACCTCTCCCCGGCGTCTTGCGATCGTTGTCCAGAGCTGATCCTCCAATTCCGCATAATTGCTGTTTTCGTACATAATTTTACTGCCGGTTTTCAGATACCGCAGCTTGGCCATACTGGAAACGGGTGTGATCCTGACTTCTTCCGGAGAAATCTTTAAGGCGGAGCTGATCTTCTCCCTGTTATCAGAGAGGATTTCCGCATAATCCGCATTCAGGTCTTTCTTCGTCAGTGCAAAGAGCACGCTCTTACAGTAGCGGTATCCTCTCTTCAGGAAATTCAGCTCACTTTCTGTCATACCGGAGACAGTATCACTGACAAAAAGCAGCAGATCCGCATTGGGCAGGAAGCCATATGTAGCTTCCGCATGAGCTATATTGCTGCTTCCCACGCCGGGAGTATCCACAAGTACCACTCCTTCCTTAAGGAGCTTATTTGGAATTGCCGCATTGATCAGCTTTACATTTTTAAAATTACCGGGATTGCCTGCCTCTGATACATATTCCGGGATCTGTTCCCTTGAGATGTATTCAATGCGATCTCTGTTTTTTGCTCCGGGATCCTCTATATGTACCTCTATTTTCTCTTCTTTTCCATAACGGACCACTGTCACCACATTCGTGCACACATTCATATCCACCGGGAAAAGCGGAACGGCCTCATTCAGCACGGCATTCAGCAGAGAAGATTTGCCTCTCTTCACTTCTCCCGCCACCACCGCCAGAAGCTCTCTCCGGCGGCACAGATCAATCTGTTCACGAATATTCCTTCCCGCATCAGGAAATCCCAGTTTCTCTGCCAATACTGCACTTTCAAGCATAAGGTTCTCCGTCTGGTGTGTCAGATCAAAATAAGATGTCATATCGTTCTCCTTTCGCATACTTTTTCATAATCGTCACATCCTGCAAAAACAGGAATAAAATTTCCGGTTGATCTTCAAATATTGGAAATAATGCCCCGGTTCCATCAGCTTCGTAAATAAAGGTATCATCTCGTCCTCCTGTTCAAAAGGCTTTCTGTCCAGAACCGCCATGGTCATCCGGTCGAAGAGATCATAAAGCCTCCTGCACAGGACCTGATATTCCTCCTTTGTTTTCACATCTGCCAGGGCGGCATGTTTGAAATATCCCACAGGCTTTGTGTAATCGATCTCCTGCCATTCCTTCTGATAGGGGTACACAGAGTAGTCCATCAGCCGGTCAGGATTTCCCACAGGCAAGGTCACTGAGCAGTACAGCGGGAACAACGCCACCTTATCCTGCCTGAAAGAACGGGCATAATAGGGAATGGTAATACACAGAGACTTCCCCATCCATTGGAGACAGGGCCACCCGGATACCAGCTCCTGCGGTATAACCTTACTTCGGAAATCACTGTGGTTAAAATCAGATATCAGCTGCAAAGTCGAAAAACTATCCCTCTTCATATCATCAAACACTCCTTCTGTGTATCTGTACCAATGCAGTCCCTGCACGGTCAGTCACCAACCGCTCCTCAGCCTGTCCTCACCGCCTGCCGGCAGCCGTTCCGCGACTTGTCTGCACTGTGCTGCCTGTCTGCACTGTGCTGCAGATCAGGCATATGCTTCCACCATAAAGCACCCGCTGTCTTCCCATGCCCCCATAAATACATCCATGGGAATCATGGCTCCTCCACCATTGGCAGCTCCAGGGTCATTGAGGATCACCATGGAATGGCCGGCATTACTGTGATCGATCCCTATCACCTGTACCGCATGATTCGCATCCATCCCGGGGCCAAACAGGTCATTATCCTCTCCCAGCCAGAGTTCCAGTCCGTCCACACATGCGATCACTTCGCCGCCGTTCTTGAGACATCTCTCCATATTTTCCATGGAATTCCCATGGCTCCGCTCCACAGTCAGACCCATGTGCTCCAGAATATTCCCCACATCGCTCATGGTTGTCCCCCCATAGAGATCATACCAGCCCTGCTCCTCCGCAAGCTCCCGCAGTTCACTTTCTTCAAACTCCCGGCCCGTCAGCCGCTCCAGAATAAACTCCTGGGATGCCACCGCACAACTGCTGTCCGTCTCCTGCCAGTGCCAGTTTCCCATCTCTTCTGCCGGATTGCCCACAATATGCTCCATCTCTGTACTATACGGATCAAACTGCTCATATGCCGGAGCATTTCCGTCCATAGGGTTCATATTTTCCCCCAGAGAATCCCACATTCCGTCGCCATCCGGATCCGCAAATTCCTGTACGCTGTCAAACAGACCGTCATTGTCAAAGTCTTCCGCCACCTCCATCAGGTCAATTATGCCGTCTCCGTCCAGATCCATTCCGGTAATGACAGAGTGATCGTCCACAATACCGTCCCCATCTGTGTCTCTTCCGATATCCGTCAGAAAAAGGTCAGGCAAACCATCCTCATTAGTATCCATATATTGTTCCGTCACAAAAAGATCAGGAATACCATCCCCAGCGCTGTCCAACAGCATTCTTTCCGCGTCCCCGTCAACCACACACATATCCTCCTTCAGCTCCGTGCCCGACATCAGAAAATCCTCTTCAGGCTCCATGCCCGACATCGAAATACCCTTTTCTGCATCTTCACTTTCCCCTTCAAATATCCCGTTGTCTTCATCGTCATCCAAACCAAATATTTCTAAAAAATCAAGCATACATTCCTCCTAGCAGCCTGCGGAAGGCTTCCTGCTCTGGTCATGCCTTATTGTAACATGAATCTCCGTTCCCGTCCTGTTTCCGGAAAATGTGGGCGCATATCAGGTAAAAACGGTATCATATTTCCTAGTACTCCATCCAGTCAGAAACTGCTCATATTTTTCCTTTGTTTCTTTATAGCTCCTGCGGCTGATCATGATCTCCTCATTAGAACGAAGCCGAAAAAGATGATTTTTGATATCCAGACACCTGATCTCCTGCATGTTGACCAGATAGCTCTGGTGACAACGGATAAAATCGGAGGAAAGCTGTTTAGAGATATCATCCAGTTTCGCTGTAAAAAAATAGCATTTATCACTTTTCACCTGATGTAACGTTACCTTCTTGGCATTACTTTCAAAATAACTGATCTCCTCAAAGGGAATACGCAGGTATTCCCCCTCCAGTTTAAAGCAGAAATAATACTTTTTCTGCATCTGCAGGCTGCGCTGCACCAGCTGCCGCAGTGTGGTCAGGACTTCCTTTTCATTTACCGCATCTCCGACATACGCGGATGGCTGCGCATACAAAGCCCGGTAAAGGTTTTCCGACGTGCCCTCCATATAGACCCAGGATGCCATTAAATTCTGTTCTCGCAGATGGCTGGCGAGAAGAATCGCTCCGGAAAAGTCAGAAAAGTCAAAAAAGAAAATATCATCCTTTTTCCCCATGGTTTTTATGTAAGCTGCAGCATCCTCATACCTGCAGCAACACGTTAGATGATAAGAATGGCGTATTTTTTGAAAATACGCCATAATTGTTTTCTGTATTAATTTTATTTTTTCCGGACTGTTGTGATATATGAATACTCTGATCATTTTGCTTCTCCCGGTTATCCGTCACGGTTTATATCCTATGCCACAATCAAGAAATAACCCAGCACTATAATCCCCAACACGATCCTGTACCACCCAAAGACCTTAAAATCATGCTTTTTGATATATCCCATCAAAAAGCGCAGTACATACAGCGATACGATGAAGGACACCACCGTTCCGATCGCCAGAAGGGTCAGCTCCAGGGACGTAAATTCAAATCCAAACTTCACCACCTTCAGCAGGCTGGCTCCAAACATGACAGGAATGGCGAGAAAGAAGGTATACTCCGCCGCCACGGTTCTGGATACTCCGATCAAAAGCGCTCCCACAATGGTCGCACCGGAACGGGAGGTTCCGGGAAAGACTGCCGCGATCACCTGAAAGATTCCGATCAGCAGCGCCGTCTGATAAGTGATTTCCGACAGTGCTGTCACCTTCGGTCTTCTTCCCTTATTCCAGTTCTCAATGAGGATAAATGCAATGCCGAATACCACCAGGGCGATAGCCACACAGGGCGGATTATAGAACAAAGCGTCAAACACATCATCAAAAAGCACTCCGATGACCGCCGCCGGCACACAGGAGACAAGGATCTTGAACCAGAGTGTCCAGATATCCTTCTTAAAATAGGAAACAAGCCCGGTCTGCCCTGCCCTCTCCTTCCCGGTAAGCGCAAAGGGCCATATCTGATCCCAGAACAGAACAACCACCGCCAGAATGGCTCCCAGCTGGATCACAACATCGAACATCCCGAAGAAATCCTCACTGACCCCCTGAAAAGGGATCAGATGCTCCACCAGGATCAGGTGGCCGGTGCTGCTGATAGGCAGCCATTCTGTGATACCTTCCACAACTCCGTAAATAATTGCCTTGATAATTTCCCACATAACGATTCTTTCTCCTAATTTTATTCCCATTCTGCCGGACAGTCGCCCGGACATCTGAAAATGCATTCCACAGAGCGTGACACCACCGGCAGAATACATTTGCGGGCACACTTCGACACATGCATCATTCCGGCAGATAAGCTCTATTTGTCTTCCACGTTTTCTCTCTGCAGCAGATGGAGCCGTCAGCCATTCAGGTATGCCATCAGTTCCCCGTAACAGGCTTCCGCCTCGTCATAGCCCTGTTGATATAAAGCCTCTCTCGTCTACACATCTCCGAGCCCACGAGACGTAG
>CAMWWF010000228.1 GCA_947177885.1 uncultured Lachnospiraceae bacterium | reverse complement strand
GTACATGCCTCCAGGACGGGCTGAAGCCTGTTTTGAAAGACATCCACCCAGGAAGCCGTTGGCATGAAAAAGGGCAGGAGCAGACAGAGAATGATCCCGTAAGGCACCTTTCCACGCAGGTACACCAGAAACAGCAATACCATACAGACACTCATCACGCCCAGAGTGCTCATCACACAGATCCGCGCAAGATTCCACAGGGACAGCAGGAAGTTCTCATTTGTCAGAACCTCCATAATATTTTCCAGTCCCACGAAACGCCGCAGGAACAGATTATCTATCATTGCATAATAAACAGCCGCCATTCCGGGAAGCAGGTAGAAGACTGCGATCCCCAGCATTCCCGGAACAGATAGGAGCAATAGTTTTTTCTTCATAGTCTTATCCGTTTATATCAGAGCATGTCTGCATATCATTCCTCCGGTCACTCTGCCAGGATCAGGTCGGCCTTTTCCTGTATGGCCGCTATGGCCTCATCCTGTGTGAGATTTCCGTTTGCATAGGAATAGAGAATGGAAGTAACATTGCTTAATACTCCCTGGTCAAACTGAACATAAGCTTCATCCATATACAGATTCAGTGCCCCATTATCGGATATGGGAAACAGTTCAGGGAGGGATGAGAATTTTTCCCCTGTTACCAGTGCTTCCAGGTAGCGGATCGCCGCCTCCTTATTCTCACTGTTGGGATTGATGACCGCATAGGAAACGCTGATCTGCGGTGCAAGGCTTTGCGTCTCTTCAATATCGGGAAGCTTATGGGGAGAAGCAATGCCGCCCAGACGGAGTCCGGAGTTGATTCCCAGAACATCCGTCTGCCTGAAATCTCTGTCCGAATAATAACCGATTACCGCGTTTCCGGGTTCGGTCCCGGGCTTCTGAAAGTCAGAGCAGTCATGGATCCGCGTCATGAGATCCAGTACCTTTCGGAAAGTCTCCGTGTCAAAATCAACTTTTCCCTCATAGGGTTCGCAATATTCATAGAGATACTGCTCAAACAATCGCTGATACATACCTGCCTGATTTGCCAGTATGGTGGATTCGGGCGGCAGTTCTTCCAGAAGGAGCAGTAAGGAATCCCAGTCTGTGATCTTTTCCGCCGCCAGGGAATATGCTTCCGACTCTGTATGGAAAGCCATGACCGCACCGGACGCTTCCAGAGGGATTCCTGCCAGTTCCTCCCCCCGATAAGCGGAATCCCGCAGGCTCCGGTGCATCTGATCCACCGTATTTACCAGCGTCTCCGATACGGACAGATCCGTATACGCGTGATTCGCCAGAAACTCCAGACTGTGTATATCGGAACTGTACAATACGAAAATATCAGCCTTGTCGTCTCCGGCCAGAAGCTGTTTGAGAAACTTTTCATCCACGGAACCGAGTACATCCACAACCTCCACACCCGTATTTGCCGTATAATCTCTTGCGTAATGATTGTACTTTTCAAAATCATAGGTGCGGACAGAGACGGTTTCTTCGGTGTAAGTCTTCGGATTCAGTATACAGACATATTTACCCTGAGGATCCAACATGGCAATGTTACCTGCCAGAAACGCCATTTTACTGTAGGGATGGTTCAAAATACTGACCACGGATTGTTCCTGGTTTTTCTCTTCCATACAGTACAGAGTATTGTTGGCAATAAAGTATAGAAGCTTTTCCTGCGGGTCATAGGAGTACCCGCCGTCGAAATGCCGGGCAAGGTAATACAGTTCTGTTTCCTGCGTATTCAGGTCATAGAGATAAAAGGCTGTCTTTATCCTGACCAGCAAATGCCCGTCATCATAGAGTCTGATATCCTGCAGGTCGGGTACGGGGGTAAAGCTTTCCGTTCCATCCGATAGAGATACGGTCAGCAGCCCGTTTTCATTTGCGCCGTTTTCGCACAGGAGATAGAGTGTGTCTTCCAATGCCAGGATGTTTGTTACATTGTGTATGAAAGAGACGGGCGGTATCTGTCGGAGGATCGTGCCGTCCTGGCCCAGCTCCAGGATGGAGCCGTTTAGCTCATCATAGGTATAGAGCATCTCATTGGAGGCAGCCATTGCGAAGACCAGCCGGTCCGGCAGTTCGATGATCCGGCCTTCCTCCCCGGCGGCGGTATATTCCAATATAAAATCTCCGGCAGCTATATATATTTTATCATTTTGAGACATGCAGATGTCCGTCTGCATGGTGTCATATTCCTCAGGCAGGGAAAACTCTGTGACAGATGACGGATTATCTCCGCAGGCTGTCAGGAAACAGACCAGGAACAGTAAGCCCAAAAGGATAGAGACAGATTTATTCATAGAGATCCTCCTTTCTGTATACGCAGGCTGCTGTAATATTCATACAGTTCCTGTCTTTTGTGAGCAAGCTCCCACAGTTTGTACAATTATTTCTGAATGGCTGGACCGTTACTTTTATTATTTTATCATTAGAGCGTGGAATTTACAATATTTCTGACTTGTGATATCATATTTCATAGCTGAACTCGGGATATTTAATTCCTGTTAATATGTTCCGGGGAATAAACTTTCAGACACGATGCGAGGAGATAGGAACATGGATTTACCGATTCCAACACATTTACAGCAATACCTTGTCCCTGTGGGAGATGAGAACAGTGAATACGAAGTAACAGGAAACATACAATGTTCTTGCGGCAATCAGAAATTTGAGATCTGGGAAAGCAATGAACGGCATATCATTAAATTGGTTTGCAGTCAATGTGGAAAAGAGATATTATTGTTTGATGCCGGGAAGCATGGATGGAACGGATTTGTCTGTCATGAGGAAGAGTATGTTGATCGGACTCTGCCGTTTGCAAAGTATAATTGTCCTCAATGTGACAGTGATACTTACGGTATTACGGTTTATATCTCGTCACAGGGAAAGGAAGATTTTATAGAGGAATGTGTTGAGTCTGACGATTCCTTTTCAGCCGATGACTGGACGGATGGATTTGAATGCATTGTAATTTCTCTTTCCTGTAAGGAGTGCGGTTTTATAGATGAAAGCTGGGCAGCTTTAGAGACCATGTGAATTGATCAACTCTTTACACCATTTGGTTTATGGGTATCTTGTAAAACGTTCCTGTCTTTCGGATAAGGAGTACTTTGAGCCGCTGCCGGGTGAGACGGAATGGGAAGAGAGACTTTCCTATGAGAAAATGAACCTTATCAATGCAGGCAGGCTGCATGACTTATTGTGGATCCTGATTTCCATCAAATACAGCAATGCTCTTGAAGCCGACCTTATCATGAAAGAACATATACCCGATGCGGGCGACCGGATATCATTCAAAGAAGATCCACAGGCATATGAATGGGAATTCAGGATATTTAACTCGTACTGAAATATGGAGCACCGGAAGCGGGAGTGCCATAAGCGGGAGGGCAGCATCAAAGTGTTACAGCATGGCGCAGGGGGGAGGTGTAAGTATGAAAGAAAGGACAAGAAGCATTCTATGCCAACTGATCAATTCTGTTATATTTGCGGGAGTGATCATCTTATTTACCGGTTTGTACTATTGGATCATCAAAGCGGGAATACCCTGCCAGGATCCGCCGTTAGAGATACAGATACAATATGCCATTAACATGGGGATAGGCGATATCTTAACGTGCAGGGGATTCCTGATCGTTTTATGCGGCGGAGTGATCCGCCTGCTCCTGGGAGTGACAGGCAAGAAGCGTTGATAAAGTCTCCTCCTTAAAATTTTTATTAAATTCTATGTGACACAGATTACACATTTTTAGCATGAAAGCAAGTATGAAAAGTAGGAGCATGCAGATTTCTTTAGTTGGAATTATGTCTTATTGTAATTGCTGACATTACAACAAAAAGGGGATAAAATATCAGGAGGAAAGAGAGGTGTTGTTCAATGCAGATTTCAAGCAGATTTACTTTGGCAGTTCATATTTTTGCCTGCATAGATGTATTTAAGGATGATTATAAGGTGACAAGCGATTTTCTGGCGGGCAGCACGAATGTGAATCCGGTGATTGTCCGTAAGATACTGGGGCAGTTAAAGGCGGCAGGGCTTGTAGAGGTGGCCAGGGGTTCCGGTGGGGCTTCTGTCTCCAAACCTTTAAACGAGATTTCTTTCCTTGATATCTACAATGCGGTTGAATGTATTGAAAACGGAGAATTGTTCCACTTTCATGAGAATCCAAATACAGATTGTCCGGTTGGAAGGAATATCCATGCGGTTTTGGATGATAAGCTGATGCGGGTGCAAAAGGCCATGGAGACCGAGCTGTCTTCCATCACCTTGGAAGATATCAGGCAGGATACAAAGAAATTAATTGATCTGAGGTAATTGGAATTTGGGGCTTTGGGGCATTTTACCAAAGCCCCAAAATTTTTTTGAAAACAACATTGTAACTATTGACATTACATCGAGTGCGTGTTAATATCTTGTTGTAACTTAGATATTTACAACAAGCAAATTGCGAAAGGCTGGGGGTGTAAATTGTGCTATTCTGTCTGCCCGCAGAAATGTATCGACATATCAGGCAAACCTGTGGTGATTGACCGGAACTGCTGTCTGCATTGTGGGCAGTGTGCGGAAATCTGCCCGAAGCAGGTTATCGGGAAAAGGAGTTAGACATGGATCAGGGTGAACGGAGGAAGTTTTTGATACGGGGACTTCTGCAGGAAAATGTGCAATACCGGGATTGTGAGATCCCGGCACGGGAAGAGGAGCAACGGCAGCTGCTCCGGGGATTGATGAATGTCCGGCCTCCCCGGAGGATCGGCAGGGAGTTCCTCAAAGTGCAGGATGAATATCTGCAGGCGGAAACGGCTGCGAAAGGGATTACGGAACTGGATGACCTGGATTCGGTATCGGAAGGCTTATATCTCTGGCAGGGGGATATCACTACATTGCGCTGTGACGCCATCGTGAATGCGGCAAACAGCGGCATGACGGGATGCTATGTGCCAAACCACAGGTGTATTGACAACTGCATCCATTCTTTCAGCGGGATACAGCTCCGCATTGACTGTGCGGAAATGATGCGGATGCAGGGGCATGAGGAAGAAACAGGGAAGGCTAAAATAACGAAAGCCTATAACCTTCCATGCAGGTATATCCTGCATACGGTAGGGCCGATCATCAGCGGCACTCCCACAAAGACGGACTGTGAACTGTTGGCAGGGTGTTACCGTTCCTGCCTGGAGCTGGCGGCGGAAAAGGGCCTGGAGAGTGTGGCGTTCTGCTGTATCTCTACCGGGGAGTTCCATTTCCCCAATGACAGGGCGGCGCAGATCGCGGTAGGCACGGTCAAGGAATTTATGCGGCGGGAAACAAGTGTAAAGAAGGTGGTTTTTAATGTTTTCAAGGA
>CAMWWF010000227.1 GCA_947177885.1 uncultured Lachnospiraceae bacterium | reverse complement strand
GCAGGCCGCAAAGTGGGGCGTGCAGACCGGGGGAATGATTTTTCAAACACGCTCTGGAACGGCGCAGCGCGCTGATCGGAATCGGAACCATCGAACAGGCGGAGGCGGCATTTGGCTTCCGTGAAAAAATGGACGCGATTCCTGACTTTGACAGGGTATTATCTGTTCTGGAAAGGGAATTTACCCCCATTCCCTGTGACCGCTGCCAGAGATGTGTCTGTCCCCACGGGACGGAGATACATACGGTATTTCGGCAGTATCAGTACTTTTTCCTCGGAAAGGAATACTGGGCGCTGCGGAAACTGGATATGGGAATCGGACAGAGCGCCGGGTGGTGCCGGAAATGCACGGAAATGCCCTGCCTTGCCATGTGCCCCGCCGGGATACGTATCCCGGATGAGATACAGAAGATATATCGGCTTGTTTGTAACAGGCAGACGGGTCACTGAATTGTGATGGGAATGCACACTCACAAGTCTCGCGAAATCGCATAGAAACGCGTCCAAAGGACACATTGTGATTGTGACTTCGCGGAAGAGGCTGCCTGAACTGTCACGCATGTTCAGATCCACTGTCAACCGGACAGAAAATAGCCCTTGCTTCCTGCACAACACTTTCATATAATATAAGCAGTTGTTCAGAACCGGACGACTGGTTCTGAATCGCTGCGGACAGTCACGGAACCGGATATCGATGAAGAAAGTTTGCCGTGCGATTTCGCATCAGAAAATGCCGGGAACCGGAACGGGAGAGATTGATATGAATAAGAATGATTTTGCAAAGACACCGCCCATGGGCTGGAACAGCTATGATTATTACGATACCGCGGTGAACGAGGAGCAGGTGAAGGCCAATGCGGATTACATGGCTGCCCATCTAAAGGAATACGGCTGGGAGTATGTGGTGGTGGATATTCAGTGGTATGCCAACGACGCGGGAAGCAGACGGGATCAGTTCCAGTATATCCCTTTCGGGGATCAGCAGATGGATGAGTACGGCAGGCTGCAGCCGAGTCCGTCCAGATTTCCTTCTTCCGCCGGAGGAAAAGGATTCGGGCCTCTGGCAGAGTATGTGCACAGCCTGGGGCTGAAATTCGGTATTCACATTATGCGGGGCATTCCCCGCAGGGCTGCGCAGGATCACTGCCCCATACAGGGAACGGACACGACGGCGGACAGAGCGGCGGATCCTTCCTCCATCTGTATCTGGAATTCCGATATGTACGGTGTGCGCCCCACAGAGGAAGGACAGGCGTATTATGACTCTCTGATCGAAATGTATGCGCAGTGGGGTGTGGACTTTATCAAATGTGACGATATCTGCGACAGCAGGCTTTATCGGGAGGATCATTTTAACGGCTGGGGGGAGACGAGGATGCTCCACCGCGCCATTGAAAAATGCGGACGTCCCATTGTGCTGAGCCTGTCCCCCGGTCCCGCCCATATCCACCGCGCCTGGGAGTATGGAAAATATGCGAATATGTGGCGGATTACCGATGATTTCTGGGATGACTGGAAGCTGTTGAAGGCAATGTTCCCGCGCTGTGAGCTGTGGCAGGATCATGTGAAAAAAGGCTGTTTCCCCGACTGCGATATGCTGCCGCTGGGATATGTGGGAAAGGGATTCGGTGCGGAGCGGCGGGTCAATTTCACGAAGGCCGAGCAGAAGACCATGGTGACGCTGTGGTGTATGTTCCGGTCCCCGCTGATGCTGGGTGCGGAACTGACAAAGCTGGATGATTGGACGCTTTCGCTGCTCACCAACCGGGAGCTGCTGGAGCTGATGAAGGAAAGCTGCCGTGGGACTCAGATCCTGCGCACCGATGATATGGCTGTCTGGAAAAATACGGACGATGAAAGCGGGAGAGTATGTGTGGCGCTGTTTAACCTGAGCGACGCGGATGCGGAGATCTCGGTAGGGCTTTCGGAGCTGGACGAGGAATCTGGGGCGGAAGAGCCGGTACTTTACGATCTGTGGGCCAGGACGAAAAGCAGGGCAGCCGGGCGGAAGGTGACGGCGCTGGTGGAGGCTCACGGAGTGAAGGTGTACCGCATCGGGGCCCTATGACGGGATCGTGAGAAGAGCTGCTGAGCTATTATGTCATTTCATCCTGAACCTGGCAGTGATTCGGAAGCAGAAAAACGGCATATAAGCATATAACATATAGAGGAAGAGAAGTCAGTCCGGCAGGATGCAGACATGAAGCTGCCTGTCATTAAGAGGAGACAGAAGATGGAAATAGAAATAACAGGAAAAAGGGGTCCTGATATCCCCAAAGAATTTATCGGCCTTTTTATCGAAGACATCAATTATGCCGTGGACGGAGGACTGTATGCGGAACTGTTGGAGAACCGGAATTTTGAAAGCATGGATGTTTACGGAGGGAAAGACAGCGATTATTATGCCGTACCGGATGGCTTGTACGCCTGGGATGTGTATCCGAAGGGAAGCAATGTGCAGCTTATGATCGTCCAGGGAAGCCCGGTCCATGTAAATAATCCCCATTATCTGCGGGTGAGATCCAAAGAAGCGGGAAGCGGATTCTGCAATAAAGCGTATGACGGAATTTACATGCGCCCGAATCTTACCTGTCATATTTCCTTTTATGCCAGAAATGTGGATTATGAGGGACGGATCCGTGTGGCAATTGTGAAAGACGGCGAGATCGCCGTGTCAAAGGATATGGGGACTATAAAAGAGGACAGGCATGGCTGGCATAAATGGGAAAAGTATGAGCTGGACCTGACCCTGGAAGAAGAAGTGCGCGGCGCACAGTTTGTGGTTTTCCTGGAAAAGGAAGGTGTGATGGAGTTTGACTTTTTCTCCATGGTACCGGAGGATGCGGTATGCGGAATCTTCCGAAAAGACCTTGCGGAAATGCTGAAAGACCTGGAGCCGGGATTTCTGCGTTTCCCCGGAGGCTGTGTGGTAGAGGGCAATACTCTGGCGAACCGTTATCAATTCAAGGATACCCTGGGAAGACCGGAGGAACGCCGGTATAACTGGAACCGGTGGGCAGTGCACGGAAACAGTGAGGAAAATGATTATCACAGCAGATATTCGCATTATGGCCAGACCTGCGGGATCGGTTTTTACGAATATTTTCTGCTCTGCGAATATCTGGGGGCAAAGCCGCTTCCGGTATTGGGAGTGGGGCTTGCGTGCCAGTACCAGTCTCATGAAAAGGTGGAACCGGAAGACCCGGAGATCCGGAAGTACATACAGGACTACCTGGATCTGATCGAATTTGCAAACGGTGATTCCGATACCGGGTGGGGAGCCGTCCGCGCCGCAATGGGTCACAGCGAACCTTTCGGACTGGAGATGATCGGAGTGGGGAACGAGCAGTGGGAGACGGAGGAAAGCCGTTTCTTTGAGAGATACACATTGTTTGAGCGAGAGATCCATAAGGTCCATCCGGAGATCAAACTGATCGGAACCGCGGGACCGGAACTGGATTCCCCCCGTTTCGAGGCGGCATGGCAGTTCTATCACGGCAACGAAGACAAGAAAGATTTCGCCTATGCGGTGGATGAGCATTATTATACAAGTCCCCAGTGGTTCCTGAGTCATCTGGACTATTTTGATAAGGTGTCCAGAGTGACAAAAGTATTCTTTGGGGAATACGCGGCCCATCCCGCAAAAGGGACGGAAATGGATCCTCTGGAGAAAAACAATCTGGAAGGGGCATTGGCGGAAGCGGCCTTTCTGACGGGGGCCGCCAGGAACTGTGACGCAGTGGTGATGACCTGCTACGCGCCGCTGCTTGCAAGGATCGGCTATACACAGTGGAGTCCCGATCTGATCTGGTTTGACGACAGGAGCGCATACAGAACACCCAGCTATTATGTACAGCAGATGTTTTCCCAAAATGCCGGGGACTATAATGTAGCGGTCGGATCAGGGGAAATTCCCTGCCAGGTATCCTGTGACAGAGAGAAAAAGGAGATCATTGTGAAGCTGGTAAATCCTGAGACCGATACAAAGAAGGTCCGTCTGGTTTTGGACCCGGTCTGGAACAGGCGGGAAGAGCCGGTCACGGAAATACTGCTCACGGGCAAAGTCCCCACTGAGACGAATTCCATTGAGAGGGAAACGGTCAGGCCGCAGGTGAACCGGATCCGTCTGGACGACGGAGGTTATGTAATGCAGCCCCTCTCCTTTGCGGTGTTAAGGATCCCGGTGAAAATAGACGGATAAGGCGCCGTCTGTCCGGAAATGCTGCAGGTTGTCTTAATGGTTCCGGGTGAAAAATACATGGATTTTGCCGTCTTGACCGCAGGGCTTCTGGTCGGTATCGGAATACCGCTCGGAAATAACTGTCAGAGAACGCGGAAGAAGTATGGAACAGTTCCTGGAGCGTGTTTGAAAAATCATTCCCCCGGTCTGCACGTTCCACTTCGCGGCCTGCTGCGCCCCAATTTGGTCACCGTAGCCCCACTACGCCTCCCAAATTGGGTCTTGCATCCCACAAAGTGTGACGCACACCCCAGGGAAAGCATTTTTCAAACACGCTCTAGCGGAACGGAAAAGGTAAGGTTAAAAACTGGCATTGTAAAAAATATCTGAACTGGATATTTTGACAATGCCAGTTTTATAGTATCATGTGACAGAAAAAGAGCAGAGGCTTCGGAATGGAGGAAAAAATGGCAGGAGATCGTTATGAATTAAATAAAAATCTGGCACAGATGTTAAAGGGCGGGGTCATCATGGATGTGACCACCCCGGAACAGGCGCGTATCGCACAGGAGGCGGGCGCATGCGCCGTTATGGCGCTGGAAAGGATACCTGCGGATATCAGGGCGGCAGGGGGCGTGTCAAGGATGAGCGATCCGAAAATGATAAGGGGGATCCAGGAGGCCGTTTCCATCCCGGTCATGGCAAAATGTCGGATAGGTCATTTCGTGGAAGCGCAGATCCTTGAGGCTATTGAGATCGACTATATTGACGAGAGCGAGGTACTTTCTCCGGCTGATGACGTCTATCACATTGACAAGACTAAATTCAATGTGCCCTTTGTCTGCGGGGCAAAGGATCTGGGCGAAGCGCTGAGACGTATCAGCGAGGGCGCGGCCATGATCCGCACGAAGGGGGAGCCGGGTACGGGAGATGTGATACAGGCGGTCCGTCATATGAGGGCAATGAACGCAGAGATCCGAAGGGTCCAAAACCTTTCGGAGGATGAGCTTTACGAGGCGGCGAAGCAGCTTCAGGTGTCCGTGGAGCTGCTGCGGTATGTCCGTGAAAGCGGAAAGCTGCCCGTTGTAAATTTTGCCGCGGGAGGCGTGGCAACTCCCGCAGATGCGGCGCTGATGATGCAGCTGGGGGCGGAAGGCGTGTTTGTAGGTTCCGGTATTTTCAAGTCGGGCAATCCTGCGAAGAGGGC
>CAMWWF010000226.1 GCA_947177885.1 uncultured Lachnospiraceae bacterium | reverse complement strand
TTCGCGTACTGTCCGGGCCGGGCCGTCAGGTCCTCATGGGGTCCCATATCGAGCACCTTGCCGACATCCATCACAATACTGCGGTCCGCCAGCTTCGCCCACTCCCGTATGTCCTTTAAGACCGCATCATGCAAATCCTGTTCGTAGATACAGTACGGCGTGCATTCCTGCCTGCCGATCTTGCGGTATCCATGCAGGAGCCTACATAAATCTTCTCCGCCCTCTCCACAAGCGGCTCAAACACATCCTCGACAAACCGGGTAAATCTTTCACCATTATAATACAGCATATATTTTCCAATTGCATAGGGGTACCCTATGATATAGCTGCAAGTTTCTGTTAAATCTTCTAAACAGCTTACAAAAACAGTATTTTCATTCTCATAAGCACTTGTACTAAAAGCAAGCAGCGCAGAGGCAGGATAGCTTGTGGGATAACTTTCCGGCTTGTTATAAGAAAAAATCTCCTGCCCGGATTCATCAATTACCTGAATCCATAATCCATATTCATCCAAACGGTCAAGCCCTATTTTTTCTACTTCCAGGTTTTCGTCTTTGTAATCCATCCAAACAGAAAAATTATCTGTAAACATCTGCGCCCATGAAGCGATACTCAGCCCCTCCGGCTCCGGAATGGAAAATATATAATAAAACAAACCGATTGTAATAGATGCCATCATCAAGACAAAAATGGAAAAAACAGCAAATGAACATAAAAACGGATTGAATTTCTGTTTACTTTTCATAAGGATTCACCAGTTTATAGCCTAAACCTTTCATTGTTATGATATATTCGGGGATAGCAGGATTGTCCTCTATCTTTTCACGCAGATGCCGGATATGCACCATGATTGTATTGTCACATCCAAAACTGTCTTCACCCCAAATGGTTTCATACAGACGTTCTCTGCTGATAACACGTCCTAAATTTTCTGCCATATAATCCAAAATTTCAACCTCACGGGCAGTCAATTCAATTTCTTTTTCGCCTTTCGTCACCCGGCAGCCTTGCGTATCAATCATCAACTGTCCTATTTTCATAGACTGATTTTTCATTGGAGTATTCTTATATTCTGCCCGCCGCAACTGTGCCTTTACCCTGTATGCTACTTCTTTGGGACTAAAAGGTTTTGTTACATAATCGTCACTGCCTACTGCCAAGCCAAGCAATTTATCCAATTCATCATTTTTTGAAGACAGGAACAGAATGGGACAATGAGAAAACTGCCTGATCCGCGTACATCTCGCATCCGATGTACCTCTTTTTCTTTTGATACAAAGAAAGCTCCGCTTCCGCAGAGCTTTCCCACATTTTCTTTCAACCGCATGTACAGTCTGTCCCCTGCAGCCATACCGGTCCCAGCATACCGCTGGCCTCCACCGGCATGGTTTTTGACAGTCTGTCCCGCATTTTATGCACCAGAGTATTTGTCACCAACAGTTCCAGGTCATTTTTTCCTTTCCGAAGTCCTTTCAGCAGAAGGGTATAGGGCGGCGCTACCCGCACCGCCTGACATATCCCGTTCAGCCGCACTTCCAATGTCTCATAGACCTGACCGCAATCCAGGAGCGCGGTCCCTCCGTCAGTTTCCGGATCCCAGTCAAAGGAGATCTCATACCGGACCGTACCGGAAAATTCCGGTCTCTGCTCCTGTCCGGTAACATTTTTCAGGAATGTCCATATCTCCGGCGAACCAAATCGTTCTTCATTATATTCCCTGAAGGAGACCTGCCAAACGCCTGTCAGCTCCCGATGTCCGGCGCCGGAAGTCATCCCCTGTCTGTCAGCGTCCCTTCCCCAAAGCAGTGCGGCATCGGGTATTTCCATCCCCGGATCTGTATTTCCCCAATACAATACTTTTGTCTCATATGGCGCCAGACGCAGACAGATCTGCCCCCGGTCATTTTGTTCTGTTCCATACAGACAATTATCCCAACCGTCATACCAGGAAAAATTTCTCCGGTCGCCATGGATCGTGCTCTGATCCGGCTCCTGACAAATGCCATTTCCCGCTTTCGCGATGCTCGCCACGCCTGAGCTGTTCTGTCGCCCTTCCGCAGGCACGGATCCGGGTCTCAGGCAGTCCGGGGTTGCTGCTTCCCACAGTCCCTTTACCTCCACCCAGGTATCCACCCGTTCCGTAGGATGTTCGTTAAAGAACAGATAAAACATTCCTTCCGGCTGCCTGTACTGGTGATACCGCAGCCAGGGCTGCGGCTCGGATAACCTGATCTCTCTGATGTCCTCCTTCAGACATGCCAGGAGCTTTTCCCGACTGCCCTTGCAGAAAATACCTGCAGCTTTCCGGATATCTTCCTCTCTGCCTTCTGCCACCGTGCATTTTCTCACTCCCATTTCTCCGGTCCTGATCACCTCAGGATATTCTCCCACGAACACTACCGGAAAACCAACCTGGGCCGCCCGCTCTATCCACCGCGCCATTTTCTCCGGAATAAAAGCACATTCCGGTACGATCAGCACGGAATAAGAAGCATTACCCACTTGCATTACAGTTCCGTCTTCTGAAAAGCGGCTCTCTCCCAGAAGCCAAATGGGCACCACATCAAAATCAATCTGACTGCGCATCAGACATTTCCCGACTTCCTCAAAGGGCATGCAGTCTCCCATCCAGCTCATTTCCGCCGTATAGAGCAGCGCCGTATGGATCACACTGTCTCCTCCATTGAACAAATGACACATTCTGTTCATATACATCATAAGATTCCGGAACCAGGGAAATTGGGGATTCCGTCCCTGGGCATAGAAATGGGGCGGGCAGTCAGGATCCGGAAAAGGCGCCGGAGTAAATGCATGCGGTACGAACCAGTTCACACCTCTAACCAGCATATGATCCGCGATCCATTTCATCAGCTTCAGACCTTCGGTCCACCCATAGGCTCCATAGACCTCACAGATTGTACGTCCCTTTTTCTTTCCGTCCAGATGGGCCAGGGAGCTCCCCATTTTTCCGAGCCCATAATGGAAGAACCTGCCGTCATAAGTATTCTTTCCGCCGATATGATAAAAATCTCTGTCATCATATCCCGGGCGGATCTGCTGCAGCACCACATCTATTCCCGACATATGCTGCCCCCACAGCGCCTTAAAAAAATGGCCTGTTCCATACCCTGTCCGGGCATGGTTTCCATTGTCCTCCACCACATGACCGATATACTCCACACCGTGATCCTCGCACCAGTTCCCCACCTGCACACAGAAATTCCGGCTGTACAGTTCCGTTGCCATGGTCATATATCCGTATCTTGCCCTCTCCGTATATCCTTTCAGCTCACTCCAGAGAGCGGCAAGACAGAGATTTTTCTCCTCTCCCCAGGCTTCCGCACAGCATTTCGCCAGCTCCCTGCTCCAGGGCAAAAGCATGGTCGGCTGCCCGATCCCCGTGTCGGGATATTCTCCAAAGGTATTGCCGAACTCCGGCTCATCCGAGAAAAAGCCGGCAAACACATTACCGAACCTTTCCCGGTAATGCTGCCAATGAGGTTCATAAACCGTATCCAGAAAGAATGCCACCGCATCCCGGTCCAACAGATTACAGTAATTTTTCCGGCATTTATCCCCTTCCCGCAGAGTTTTCAATACCACAATGCGCCAGTATCCGTCGGGCACCGGCCAATACACGATCCCGTCTCTGACACAGGAGGTGATATCCACCGGCGGCAGTGCCTCCTCCGATATTCCCTGACAGCTTACTGCCACCACTCCCACAAGCTCTTCCTTATCCTCCAGCCGGATCAGAAAAGAGGCCTCCCTGTCAGGTCCCATCACATCCACCGTGTAGTGATCCAGAAAAACCTTCCCATACTCCGGGTGCGATGCGATCTGCCCGTTACAATATCCCGTGGGAAAATGAGCATCGTCCAATACCCAGACACGCATCTCTCTGGCGGCAGCTTCCTCCAGGATCACATCCATATCTCTCCACCAGCCCGCACCCACATAATCAGGATGGGGCCTTGACTCCACACAGACCGCACGAATACCGGACATATGGATCTTTTCCATATAGGCCCGCAGTGTCTCCTCCGGCTCCCCATGCTGCCAGAAGAAAGGAATTATATAATTACCTTCACGCCCTTTCAATACCTCCTCAAGTCTTCGCTCCATAGCGCATTCTCCTTTCATGACTGAAAATCCATTTCCCGACCTGTACATCCCGATCATCTGACCGGTGCGCTCCATTCCGGTCATACCTCGGGCTACACCTCTCTGATCACGGCCGGCCAGTTTTCCTCCAGCCACCGGCATACCTCCGGCACCGATATTTCATGTCCTCCCGGAAAGAGCACTGTGGAACAATTTCCTGCCGCCCCCAGTCGCTCATATAGTTCTTCCAGATACGAAAAGGCGATTCTGCTGCCTTCTGCCGGAAAAATGGGATCCTCACTTCCGTTCATCACCAGCAGCTTTTTCCCCGGCGCCGCCAGCGCTGTGATATGATGACTTTCCCCCAGTTCGATCTGACCCGGCACATAGTTGCAGATACAATGCACCATAGCCATGGTGCTGTATTTATACAGGTTGGGATACCCGGACACCATCATGGCCTCGATCCGATCGTCCAGAACCCCTACATAATTACAGATATGTCCGCCTCCGGACATCCCATACACGCCGAAACGGTCCATGTCCAGAGCCTTCTGTGCGAAATCCAGTGTTTTTATGGCCTCCCATACTCTGATGCCTGCAAGGTTCAACCCACAGTTCAGCAGCCACGGCTCTGTTTCCGCGCAACTCTCACAGGCACCCAGATCATCCGCTGCATCCCGCCGTTTCGCCTCTCCTAATGCAAACAGTTCCGGTACCAGAACCACGTACCCTCTTTGCGCCAGCACCATCCCCAATGCCGGTCGTTCCACACTGAGCGCCCTGTAGGCACCTTCCGCTCCTCTGGGATCGTGGCCGTTCAGATACAGCAGGGCGGAGCGCCGGGAAACAGCGCCTTCCTCCCCTGCATACAGCACATGCACAGCCAGGGACAGATCCCTGATCACGTTCACCCGGTATTTTCCGATGCAGATCCCGTCCTCCGTCTTCTCCTCCAACTTCTGCCACGCAAGGGGGACGTCATAGCGCTGCTTCAACAGGGGCAGCTTCAGCGTATCCCGTATCTGTTCTTTTTTGGCCTGCTGATAATCTTTCCAGTTGTCCACCTCGTTCAGTGGATCCCCTGCCCTCCTCACCACATCCTCATAAACCATCTCCATAAAAGAAGAAACCTCAAACCTGTTCATTCTATTTCCTCCTCGTATAATCATATTTCCTCTCACGCAATTCCTGTCATACGCTTTTCTATTTATCCCTTCACCGCCCCCACTGTGATCCCTTTCACAAAATACTTCTGCAGGAACGGATAGATCAGCAATATCGGCAATAACGTCAGCAC
>CAMWWF010000225.1 GCA_947177885.1 uncultured Lachnospiraceae bacterium | reverse complement strand
GCCGCAAAGCCTTGATTTTACTGGCTCCGCGGCTCACCTCCGACTATTCGAACTCAATCGTCCCCGGCGGCTTACTGGTAACATCATAAAGCACCCGGTTCACATGTCCGACCTCATTGATGATCCGGCTGGTCACCTTTTGCAGCACCTCCCAGGGAAGCTGTGCACTCTCCGCCGTCATAAAGTCAACCGTATTCACTGCCCTCAGTGCGATCGCATAGTCATAAGTTCTCTCATCCCCCATGACTCCCACCGACCGCATATTGGTCAATGCAGCAAAATACTGGTTAATATTTCTGTCCAGCCCGGCATTCGCAATCTCCTCCCGGTAAATGGCATCCGCATCCTGTACGATCTTCACCTTCTCTGCGGTGACTTCTCCGATAATACGGATCCCCAGGCCGGGGCCGGGGAAAGGCTGCCTGTACACAAGATGCTCAGGAATGCCCAGTTCCAATCCCACTTTTCTCACTTCATCTTTAAAAAGGCTGCGGAGCGGTTCAATGATCTCCCTGAAATCCACACAGTCAGGCAGACCGCCCACATTATGATGGGATTTAATCACGGCGGATTCTCCGCCCAGACCGCTCTCCACCACATCGGGATAGATCGTTCCCTGTACCAGGAAGTCAACCGCGCCAATCTTCTTAGCCTCTTCTTCAAAAACACGGATAAATTCTTCCCCTATTATCTTGCGCTTTGCCTCCGGTTCCTCCACACCCGTTAATTTTCCGTAGAAACGCTCCTGTGCATTGACACGGATAAAATTCAGGTCATAATTCCCTTCCGGACCGAATACCGCTTCTACTTCGTCCCCCTCATTCTTGCGCAGCAGGCCATGGTCTACGAAAACACAGGTCAGCTGACTGCCGATTGCCCTGGACAACAACACTGCCGCCACGGAGGAATCCACCCCGCCGGACAGCGCACAGAGCACCTTTCCGTCTCCGACCTTTTCTCTGATTGTCCTGATATTCTCCTCCACAAAGGCGTCCATTCTCCAATCGCCGCTACAGCCGCAGATATTTCTCACGAAATTATAGAGCATCTTGGAGCCCTCTGTCGTATGCAGCACTTCAGGATGGAACTGGATCAGATACAAATTCTGTTCCTTACACTCGGCTGCGGCCACAGGGCAGCTTGCTGTAGTGGCAACTGTACGGAATCCCGGCGCCATCTCCGCAATATAATCAAAGTGACTCATCCAGCAGATCGTATGGGGAGCGACATTTGCGAACAACGCCGACGAGGTATCCACATCAACCTCCGTCTTGCCATACTCCCGTACCGCGGCTCTTTCGACTTTTCCACCCAACACAAACGACATCACCTGTGCGCCATAACACAGTCCCAACACAGGAATACCCATATGGAACAGCTCAGGGGAGCAGGTAGCCGCTCCTTCCTCATAGCAGCTGCTGGGTCCTCCCGTAAGGATGATCCCTTTGGGATTCATAGCTTTTATCTTCGCCAGATCGGTCTTATAGGAATAAATTTCACAATACACATTACATTCCCTGACACGTCTCGCAACCAGCTGGTTGTACTGTCCGCCGAAATCAATGACCACTACCAGTTCCTTATCCATCTCGTCCTCCTCTGTAATTGCATTATTTCCCGGAATCTCTGAACCTCTTTTTACGGGACTTCTCAAAAACCGGCTTTACCGATTCCCTCATTTTTCTGCTGCATGATCTGACAGAAACCTGATTTTTCCCGTAAAGATTCCGAAAGATTCTTCTGCACCATATTTTTGCAGTCAGCATACCAATCAGACACCTGTTGTGTATTCTGAACGGCTGCTGCGGAATCCACATATCTCACCATCTGCAGCACCTTGGAATAACTATTATCCATACCGGAAGGAAATCCGTGTCTGCCGGTATGACATATACAGCAAAATTCCAATTGAAGAACTATTGCTTTCAGAGAGATGTTCAATTGCTTTTAAGTATATAACAGCGCTACCCTTAAGTCAAAACCTTTTTCCCTTTGAATTTCCCTGTTCTTGAAATTTGCACCCTGAACCCTGTATAAAATCTGTATTTTTCATAAAAGGGACAATCAACCGGCAATTACCCATTCGTTTCGTACCTCAAACTTTTCCACCTGTGCGGTTGCAACCCACTCCCAAATGAGCAAAACACAGGCCCGCAGGCAGACTCAGGCCCGCGTAAGCGCAGGTTTTGTGAAAGAGGGAGTCAGGTTGGGTGCCCTTCGGAGCGTCCAACCTCACGGGTGGAAACTTTTCCCATATCCGGTATGCAGCCTCAACAACATTTCCATACGATCAGCAACAGCCGATACCTTTCATTACTGCTCCGCCCTGAAAATATTCACTATTCCCTGTTCTTCCGTCGTCTCCTGTCCCCCCACTGTTTCCTGTTTCTCCACAAAATCCGACAGCGGCCTGAAAGTATACCCCATTTCCTCCCATTTGGTCAGGATCTCATCCATGATCTCCCCGTTGGTCTGGGAAGTGCTGTGCAACAGAACGATCGCTCCCGGATGCACTCTGGCGGTCAGTTTATCGATCGCCTCCTGGTGACTGGGCTGATTACTCTGATCCCAGTCCACATAGGCAAGGCTCCAGAAAAATGTAGTATACCCCAGATCTTTTGCCATCTGCAGATTGACGGTACTGTATTTCCCCTGAGGCGGCCTGTAGTACATGGCAAGCTCACTTCCCGTAGTCTCCTGAAACAGCGCCGCCACATCATTCATCTCCTTTTGAAAAGATGCCGTATCCGATATTTTGGACATATCGGGATGATGATATGTATGATTTCCCACAGTGTGACCTTCGGCTACCATGCGCTGCACAATTTCCGGTGCGGACTCCAGGAAGTGACCCACCACAAAGAAAGTAGCCGGTGCATTATGTTTTTTCAAAGCATCCAGGATAGGCTCCGTGTTTCCGTTCTCATAACCACAGTCAAAGGTCAGATAAAGCACTTTTTCATCGCCTTCCGCCATGTAATAGGCATTGTACTGCTTCATCTCGGCAACAGAAGCATTTCCCGCAGGCTTCTCTCCCTCTTTGCCAAAACCCAGTCCCCAGTTCTCCGTCTCCTGCCGCACCACTCCGGAGCTTAACGCCGTTCCTGCCGCCTCTCTGGCGCCTTCCAGTGTGACCGCCACCTCCCTGCCCAGGAAGAACATGGCACACAGGAACATCACTGCAGATACTGTCTTTTCCCAGTTAACCTTCCTTACCAGGGATGCCTTCCTCAAAGTACCTTTAAATAAGTCCTTCACATAAATAGTTCTCATAGAAAATCACTTCCAAACCATTCTCCTTTTCCCTACAATATATGAATCGCCGATTTTAATCATACCTTGTCCTGGAGTCTTTCAGAGCAGAACCGCTCTGTCGGGATCCCGTCCTGCCCGTCTACACCAAAACAGCCGGCCGGTTCCCCATATCATGAAAACCGGCCGGCCTTTACAAAGCGCAGCCTATATCTGCCTGTTGACACTGAATCGTCCATACAGAACCCCAGGATCGTTACTCGGCATACTGGGCAAACGCCTCCTGCATTCTGACCGTAACCTTCTTTGCCTCCTCCTGGGAAATTTCTCCCTCCGCGACCTTATCCCAGAAATCAGCCATATAAGCCATAAACTGCTGATAAGCGTCCGAGCGGTACAAACGTTCCCAGTTGGGCTTTAACGTATTGATGTACTTATCATACTCCGCCACATAAGCTGCCAGAAGCTGTTCGAATTCACCTTCCAGCTTTGCGGCGATCCTGGCCTCTTTTTCAATCCTGTTCAGATACGCCGTAAAAGATTCCGCCTCTCTGCCTTCCGCCTGTCCCAGCAGCTTATAATGCTCATAAAGCTTTTCCAGATCATATCCATACGCCTGTTTTAAGTCTGCGTAACGGTCCGCATAAGTGACCGCATCAAACTCTCCGCACCCGTCTCTTCCCTCCTGTACACCGGAAGTCAGATAATGTTCCACATAAGCCTCCCAGTCATCCCCGAAAGTCTCATCCAGATCGGGATAACGCTGACGATAGAGCTGCACATTAAATATCTCACTGCAGTTCCTGCCTTCCTTGATCCCGTAAGTCACATAATGTTCGTAAAGAGCCTCTTCATCCGTACCGCATATCTCAACTATGTCAGGATACTGCTCCGCATAAAATTCCGCGTCAAAGTACGCGCTCATGTCTGCCGCCGAAACACTGAGGGTATTTGCCGCCAGCATAAATACGGCAATCCCACATACCAGTGATCTGTATATCTTCTTTCTCATAATCTACTCCTCTCTCAACAAAACCCGTGCCCCCGATACTCAAACACTACTATGCCGGCATGGAAAAGTCAAGAGAGTTAAGAAAAATATAAGGAATACAGAGACAAAACTTCTCTCCTTCAGCCCAGAATACCTTTGATAGTGGAAGAAAGTTTCTCCATATCAACGGGCTTCAGCAGATAGCCCTGAGGTTTCAGAGCCAGCACTTCCCTGATCTTACTTTTCTCAGTGACTCCGGTCAGGAAGACCACCGGCAGATCCTTTGTCTTCTCATTGGCACGAATCTTCTCCAGTACGGCGGCACCGTTTTCCGTGGGCATTTCATAGTCCAACAGCACCAGATCCGTTTCTTTTTTCTCCAGAAATTTTAACGCAACATTACCGTTGATCGCTGTAGCCAGTTCATACCGCCCTGACAGATAACTCTTCAGCAGTCTCAGCACCCTGCTGTCATCATCCACGATGAGAATATGATTCTTACGGTTTTCTCCCTTCGTATTTTCCCTTGCATTCACCTTTGCTTCTTCCACCTGGGAAAGCATATCCTTCGCACTCCGGAGCGTCTCCTCCTCAGATACGCTGTTCGGATTGTTACGCCTCCTTCTCGCATTCAGCAGATTGGTTATGGCTGTCGCAATGTTCTGGGTGGATATGGGCTTCTGAAGCACCAGAGGCTCAAGCAGCGGAGCGATCTTCGTAAATTCATCACAGTCCTCGGAATCTCCTATGATGACAAGGGGAACGTCGCGGTCTGATATCTGCCTCTCTATATTGACAAAGCGTTTCAGATCATCCGGCCGTTCTTTGTAAAGACAATACACAAATACATCCGGCTGCACATACTTCATATGGCTCATGATATCATCATAGCGGTCCGAAGTACTTATACACTCAAAGTTTAAATCCATGTACGTAAAGAACTCGTTGATAATGGTCTTGTTATTTCCGGTGAGCAAGACTTTATACTTCATATATTTCCCTCCATTGTCCCAAAAATTCGCATTTTTGTAAAATATTATAAATTTTTATGTACTGCACTATTCTTTGAACAATTTAGCCCAACAGTTTTTTCCATTGTGCCACTACCGTTTCACAGGTTTCCACATCCAGCTCTTCCACCGCGGTTTTCATCATGGCGAAACACTGCTCC
>CAMWWF010000224.1 GCA_947177885.1 uncultured Lachnospiraceae bacterium | reverse complement strand
AATCTGTACCGCCCAAGATACAGCCTGATCCTGCAGTAGATCCAGCTCCACTTTTTTTCCTGCTTCAGCAGCCCCAGAAGCCTCTCCCTCTCTTCCACAGCATCCCTTACCATCTCTTCCCCGGCAGCCCTTCCGCCATACACTGCCTTCTCATAGTTTTCCATAAATCCAAGAGACAGTTTTCTTTCCTCCCCATGCTGTCCCAACAGAGCTCCGATCCTCACCCTGAATTCTTCCAGCGTCTCCCAGCTTTCCCGCTCCAGTCCAAACAGGGAAATCACCTTCAGATTGCGCACAACCTCTGCCCTGAGCCTTTCTTCCGGGCTCATTCTTCCATACCGGCGTCTCCCCAAAGCATTATCAAGGGCAAGCAGCCCCCAGCAGACGGACAGGATCACCAGCGCCGCGGAACCGAACAAACGCCAGGAATAGGCAGGATCGGTATCTTTTCCCGGATCCGCTTCCTCCCTGTCTTCCATCTCCTCTGCATCCCCGGCATCCTCTTTTGGCACCCCGCCGGAAAATGCCCACGGATCCCACTCTCTCAGTGTTTCCTCCGCCACACCTTCGGCAGGCTGCTGCACCTTCCAGGGATCATAGCGCCTGCTGCCGTATCCGGGAGTGGGCTCAAAGAGAATCCATCCCACACCTTCCAGGTACGCTTCCGGCCAGGCATGAGCCATATGGGAGTATACAGCTGCCTCACCCTGTTCCCCTATGGGGACGCAATACCCCTGCACATAACGTGCCGGAATCCCCTCCGCCCTTGCCAGCAGTACAAAGGCCGTGGCAAAGTAAGTACAATATCCCTGCCTGCTCTCCAACAGAAAATGATCCAGAAAGTCCCCCGCATCCCCTACGCTGGCCGGCAGATCCCCGGGCACCATTGTATAGGTCAGTGCAGACAGGGCGTTTTCGATGGATTTCAGCTTTTCCAGATCGGTCCGGGCGTTCCTCACAATATCCTGTAAGGTCTCTTCCATTTCTTGGGACAGACTTACTTCGTCCAGATAAATCTCATAGATCGCCTTTTCATAGTCCTCCATGTCCTGAAGGGTAAAAATCCGTCCGCTGCGGCTTTCGCATTCCTTTGTGACCTGTTCCCAGACTTTCCGGTTGATCCCCCCTTCCGGACTGCCGTCCTCTCCTGTTCTGCCTGCCGCATCCAGAAAAAGATCAAACTGCGGCTGCCCTGTATTCATGGCAAAACAGTGCAGGCTATACTCCGTACCATAACCCTTCTGCCCATTCCAACGCAAAGCTCCGTCCTCGCAACGGATATCCCCATCCGATCCGGATCCATCCTCTAATCGCCATGTCTTTAAGGGTGCAAACACATATCCGGTACTGAAATCCTCATAGCGGACCGTTACCCGGATCTCCTTCAGATAATCTCTCTGATACCGCTGGTTATGATCTCTCACTGCGTACAACGTCTGAACCGTGTCCAGAAATGCCTCATCGGGGTATCCCTGCTGCCTCCGGCTCCATCCCCTGCCGTCAAAGGTATCATAGACCATTCCTGTCAGATATAAGTGATCCGCCGTGGAGGGCTGCACCTGCACCTGCATCACCGCCCTCGCATCCTCCTGCAGATCTCCCCCCAGATGTCCCTCCCGGGAAAAGCCCGTAAACGCCATGCCGAAACCTTCCTGATCATTCCACCTGATCTTCTGGGTGTATGACCGGAAGGACTCCTGAAGCTGACGATAGATCGCCTTTGCCCAGCTCCAGTCATAGGGCTTCTCCGGTGCAGGCACGATCATCATAAGCAGAAGATACAAGATAAAAAAGGGCAGTATCCAGAAAACAGGGATCAACGTACCTCTTTCCCTGATCCGTTTCTTTTCCCAATGCTTCTGAACCCGTTCCACCCAGGTCAGAAGCAGGAAGCAGACCATAAAAGCCATTCCGAAGTGATTCAGTTCCCGACGGGTCAGCAGACAGAATATCAGAATTCCCAAAAGAAGGACTGCGGCTCCCTCCTTAAGCTTCGGCAGCCGCTCAAAGAGAGCCTGTACAAAATAGCATACCGCCGCAAATACAGCCGTCTGCATCAGTCCGAAAGCCAGTTCCCACTCACGGGATGCCGTCTCCCTTCCCACCAGCCATCGGAAAAACGACTGCCAGAAAGCTGGACTTCCTGCCGGCCCTGCGGCTATCCCCGCGCACAGCAGAAGGAAGAGAGCAGACAGACAGAGGATCCTGCCTTTGACCGTCATATCGCTCATGCCTGCCAGGATACCCGAAACAGTGAAGGCCACGATAAAATGCAGCACGCCCAGCCTGTGGATCCCAAGATAACGCTCGGCGCCCAGTAATACCATGGAGACCAGCAGCCACCCGTTCGCAATTCTGTACAAGGATCTTTCATGGGAATGGATCCACTCTTTCATCACAGCCTCCCTTCCAGAGGTTCTTCTATGGGAATCTGCAGGATCCGTCTTCTCCCGCCGCTCTGCCGGATGTATTCTCTGACATCACTGTCCGTGACAGCATAAACCACCACCGTCATACCTCCTGCCGCCAGCTTCTGCGTCGCCTCCATCATGCGCTGGTCCAGCTCATGCAGTACAAAGAATACCATCCTGTTTTCCCAAAGCCCGCCCTGCGCCGTGACCTGCCCTGCCAGATCCAGGAGATCCCCGTTTTCCCCAAACACAGCCATGGACACACTCTGATAAAATTCATCGAAATCCTTCATGCCTCTTACGGTTTTCCTCACCGGGCCTCTCTGGCTGTAACAGGCGGAAAATCCCATATCTCTTCGGACAAAAAAGTATCCCAGTGCCAGCAGCGTCTCCAGCATCCTGTTCTCCAACGGCAGATATTCCTCCGCTTTCCTGCCGTAACGGGTCATATCGCAAAAGAGGGAAATCCCCCGTTTTTCCTCGCCCATTCTTGTTCTGGTAAGCAGCTTTCCCTGCCGGGCCGCAGCCTTCCAGTGAATCTGTTTCAGAGAATCGCCTTCCCTGTAATCCCGCACCAGGATATCCGGCTCTGTCCCTGACAGGATTTCCCTCTGCAAGGGCGCCTGAAATTCTTCCATTCCTTTCAGCTCATCCAGCTGTACCAGTCTGGGACGCACAATGGCCTTGATAGTACCGGGATTGGCATAACTCACCCGGAAGAGCCGCAGGAAATCCGTTACCACCACTTCCCTGATCCCAACCTCATACTCTCCCCGGTACCGACATACCAGTCTGGTCCTGTAAGTAAATCTATCCCCCGGCAGCAGCTCATATTCCAGGCTTCCGGGAAGCTCCTCCACATAGGAGAAATCGGAAAATAATCTCACACTGACTCCCGAAAAGGCAAATAAATTCTCATTCTGCAGAATAAAAGTGTAATCTTCCGGCTGCCCGCAGACCATATTTCTGCTCCCCAGTTCCTGATAGATCTTAAATCGAAAGTACACACAGGAAATATAGACCAGAGAGATCACAGGCAGAAAAGACATGCCGAAAAAGAAGCCGTAGCTGATAACGCCTCCGTAAAAACTGATGGCCGCCAGGGATAAAACCCACAGGCACAGAAATAGTATCCTGTATTTTCTCATCTGCTCTCTTTCCTGTCGTTTATATGACTGTGATCCGCACATCAACCTGTTTTAGTTCAGATCACGGCGTCTACAGCAATTTTGATACTGCGATCATTGCAATGCTGATCAAAGTCGCTCTGAGAAGCAATTGGTGCCTCACAGAAAGAGCTGATACACTGAAAATTTTATGTAAAGCCAAGAACTGCTTCTCACACAGGCACCTTCGCTTTCAGGATGAGGCTCTTTAAGACGCCGGCCCCATCCGCTTTCTGGAGCCTCGCCTCCGGGGAGAGCGTCAGTCTGTGGAGAAGCACCTGCATGGCAACTGCCTTCACATCATCCGGTTTCACATAATCCCTGCCCCGCAGAAAAGCCCTGCCCTGGGATGCACGCATCAGCGCCAGCATGGCTCTGGGGCTGGCTCCCAACACGAAACGGGATTCCTGTCTGGTGAGGGCGACCATATCTTCCATGTATCCTAAAAGCGGTTCCTGCACCGTAACCCTGCGAACCGCCTCCATGAGTTCCATCACTTCTTCCGGGCCGCATACGGCTTCCGCCTTATCCGGTGTCCGCCCCTCCAAAACCTGTGCCGCCATCCGGATTTCCTGCTCCCTGTCCGGGTACCCTATGGACAACCGCATCATAAAACGGTCCATCTGTGCCTCCGGCAGCGGATAAGTACCCAGAAACTCCACCGGATTCTGGGTAGCGATCACCAGAAAGGGGCGGGGCAGGTCATAAACCTGCCCGTCCACCGTCACCTGCCCCTCCGCCATTGCTTCCAGAAGACTTGCCTGGGTCTTGGGCGCCGTCCTGTTGATCTCGTCCGCCAACAGGATCTGATGCATCACCGCTCCCGCCCGATATTCAAACTCACCGGTTTTCATATTGTAGACGGACACCCCCAGCACATCCCCCGGCAGTGTATCCGGTGTAAAGGAAATCCTCCCGAAACTGCACCCCATACTCTTTGCCAGAGTGGAAGCCAGGGTAGTCTTGCCCACGCCGGGCACATCTTCCAGAAGAACATGGCCTCCCGCCGCCAGACAGATCAGCAGATCCTCCACCACATCTTCCTTGCCTGTGAATACCCCGTTTATGTTATTTCTCAGCCTCTCAGCCAGTGCAATCCCTTTCCGGATCATAATCTTACCATCTCTTTGCTGTTCTTTTGCTATGATTTTAACACTTTCCTGCTTTGCTGTACATAGGCAGATCCTGCTTCCTCCCGGTACTGTCCCGGCGTTTTCCCTGTATATTTCTTAAATCGTCTTGTAAATACATGGTCATCCTCATACCCCACTGCCAGACTGACTTCCCGTATCAGAATTTTACCGGATGTCAATAATTCTTTTGCCCGTTCTATCCTTAAATTTGTCAGATAATCCGACGGACGCAGCCCTGTATGATTCTTAAATTCCACCGACAATGTGACAGAGCTGATCTGAAGATACTCCGACAGCGCGCTCATAGTCAGTTCCGATTCGGCAAAATGCTCCTGCATATAGGAGATCGCCCTGCTGACCATCTCCGACCCGCTTGTCTCCGAAAATGACTGGTTATTAATGATGGCGCTGCAGGCCTCATACAAAAGGTCATTTAAATCCTGAACCGTCAGACATTGGGATAGAGTAAATACGTTATAAATATTTTCCGCTTCACCCGATTCTCCTTTCCATTCCGATATGATAATGTGAAGGATATCATTATAAAGCAATCGGAATGTCATCAGGGACGGACTCTCCTTGGTCATTCTGGCGCAGATCGCTTCCACAGCCTGCTTTACACCGTCCTTATCCCGGTGTCTGATGGCATGATGGAAATTCTGCAGGTACTTCTCCGGCAGTACATCTACATACCCCGTCTGTTTCATTTCAGAGTACCATATGAT
>CAMWWF010000223.1 GCA_947177885.1 uncultured Lachnospiraceae bacterium | reverse complement strand
TCATCACCATCCGGACCGCATCTTTCCAGCCTGCATAAAGACCTTCGCATTGTTCTTTGTCTAATTCATTTTTATAACTTGTTCTGCCCATTTTGTCAAATATTTTCTCATCATAAATGCCAAGAGACAGTCCCGCCGCATATGCCGCGCCGATGCCGGAAAGTTCCTCCGCCTCCGGGATCCTTACCGGTATGCCCAGCATATCGCTCTGGAACTGCATCAGGTAAGCGTTCCTCGTCGGCCCCCCGTCTACCCGCAGTTCCCCGATCTCTATCCCGCTGGCCTCCTGCATCGCCCTCACGATATCCGTGATCTGGTACACGATGCTGTCCAGTGCCGCCTTTACGACCTCCGCCCTCCCCGTGGTCCTTGTGATTCCGCAGATCACGGCCTTTGCCCCGGAATCCCAGTAGGGCGCCCCCAGGCCTGAAAAAGCCGGCACCAGGTATGTCCCATCCCCCTTTCTGGCCTGCCGCGCCAGTTCTTCACTCTCGGCCGCCGAAGAGATCAGGCCCACTTCGTCTTTCAGCCATGTGACCACGGCGCCCGTATAGTTGATGTTCCCCTCCAGCACATAATTCACTTTCCCGCCCATGGACCAGGCAAGGGATGTCACCACACCGAGGTCTGTAAATACCGGCTCCTCCCCGATGTTCATCATAATGGAGGAACCGGTTCCGTAAGTTGCCTTTATCATGCCCTTCTTCAGGCACCCCTGCCCGAACAGCGCGCCGTGGGAATCCCCGAGCACTCCCCTGATCGGTATCGGCTTATCCAGGTACCCGTCGAAGTCCGTCATGCCGTAATCGCCGTCTGAATCCGTCACCTCCGCCATACAGCGCCTGTCGATCCCAAAGATCCCCAGCAGTTCCTCGTCCCAGGATAATGTCCTGATATTAAATAACTGCGTCCTGGATGCATTGGAGTAGTCCGTACGGAATACCTTCCCTTTTGTAAGGCGGTACACTAAAAAGCTGTCTATGGTGCCGCAGGCGATCCCGCCCCTTTGGGCCTTCTCTTTCACGCCCTCCACATTCCGGAACACCCACGCCAGTTTTGCCGCGGAAAAATAGGGGGAGAGCTGGAGCCCCGTATGCTCCCTTACCAGGCCCCCATGCCCCTGCCTCCCTATCTCCTCACAGATTGCCGCCCCCCTGGCGCACTGCCATACTATCGCATGGCATACCGGCCTGCCGCTCCCCTTTTCCCAGCACGCCGCCGTCTCACGCTGGTTGCTGATGCCCAGCACCGCGATATCCGCCTTGTCGATCCCTGCCTTCTCCACCAGGTTTTTTACAACCTGTATGGTATTTTTGTATATTTCATCCAGGTCATGTTCCACCCAGCCGTGCCCGTCCACTATTTGTTCATGAGGAAGGTCGCTCCTGCAAAGGAGCTTTCCTTCCCCATCAAATAAGAGGGCCTTCGTGCCCTGGGTGCTCTGGTCGATTCCCAACACATATCTGCCCATATCCTTTCCTTTCCCGCTTACCGCAGTGCTTCTTTCACTGCCCGTGCGATCCCTTCCGCGTTCAGCCCGTAATAATCAAATACTTCCCTGGACGTCCCCGTTATGACAGGCGCGTCAGGAAGTGCCAGGTTGACCACCTTCTTCGGGCAGGATGCCCCGACCACCTGGCTGACCATGGAGCCCAGACCCCCGAAGGGCGCATGTTCTTCCACCGTCACGACCGCCCCCGCCTTTTGTGCCGCTTTTAAAAGCCCTTCCTTATCCAGCGGTTTTACACAGTACATATCCAGCACCGCCGCGCTGATGCCCTGCTCCTTTAACAGTGCCGCCGCATCCACGGAAGGGCGCACCATCTCCCCGCATGCCACGATCAGCGCGTCTTCCCCTTCTGCCGCCACCGTCGCCCGGTCCATCACAAAGGGGCAGTCATCTTCCGTATAGATATCCTCCACCGGGTTCCTTCCCACCCGGATATAGGCCGGTTTCCCATCCTTCAGCAGCTCCCTGACCAGGCAGGCCGTCTGGAAACGGTCGCTGGGCAGGTATACCCTCATATTGGGGATCGCCGACATCGCCGCGATATCCTGCGCGGAATGGTGGCTCATGCCAAGGGCGCCGTAGCTGACCCCGCCGCTGATGCCGACCAGCGTCACATTTGTATCGGAATAAGCGCAGTCCACCTTTGCCTGTTCATAGCTCCTGGTGGATACAAAGCTGGCGGGGGACGCCGCGAATACCTTCTTGCCGCACTTTGCAAGCCCCGCCCCGATGCTCACCAGGTTCTGCTCCGCGATGCCGGCCTCCACAAACTGTCCCGGGAATTCCTTCGCGAAGGGCGCAAGGGACGCGCTCCCCCTGGAATCGCTGCACAGCACCACGATATCCTTGTCTTCTTTCGCCTGCTCCATTAACACCTCGCAGATTGCCTGCCTGTTAGGTACCTTATTCATTTGACAGCGCCTCCTTCCTCTCCGCAAAATCTTTGATGATCTGTTCATACTCTTCCGCCGTGGGCACTTTATGGTGCCATGCCGCCTTGTCTTCCATCACGGCGGAACCGCAGCCCTTTACGGTATTGGCAATCACCACGGCGGGCTTCCCTTTCACCGCTTTTGCCTCTTCATAAGCCGCCGTGAGCTGGCAGATATCATTGCCGTCCTTTACATCTATCACATGCCAGCCAAAACTCCGGAACTTTTCGTGCAGGTCGCCGTGCGCCATCACGTCCTCGGTATTGCCGGAGATCTGCAGCCGGTTCCTGTCCACGGTGGCGCAGAGGTTATCCAGTTTATAGTGGGCTGCCGCCATGGCGCCTTCCCACACGGAACCCTCCGCCAGTTCCCCGTCGCCCATCACCGTATAGACACGGTAGTCCCTCTTATCCATCTTTCCGGCCAGCGCCATCCCGACGCTCACCGGGAGCCCGTGCCCCAGGGAGCCGGAATTCATCTCGATGCCCGGCAGCTTGTTATTCGGATGGCCGATATACTGGGAACCGAACCTGCTGAACTTTTCGATCACTTCCCCGATCGGGAAAAAACCCTTTGCCGCCAGCACCGCATAAAGCGCTTCCACGCAGTGCCCCTTGCTCATCACAAACAGGTCCCTGCCGGGATCATCCTGGTTTTCAGGACTGATATTCATCACTTTAAAATACAGGGTGACCAGAATGTCTATGACACTCATGTCCCCTCCGATATGCCCGCCTTTACCCTCCATGATCATATCCACCACATTTTTCCGCAGGTCATAGGATAATGCTTTTAAATTTTCCATCTCTTTTCCTCTCATATATTAATCGCCTTTTATGGATCCTTTTCATGTGTAAGACCTGATACAAGAACACAATCAAACATTTCACCTTCTTTTTTCCATAATGGAAAAGTTCCGCTGCATAGCGTCCTATCTGAAAAATATTTCAAAGTACAGTATTTCTTCCTGCTTTTCCACAATATCCATTCAGCTTTCTTCACTTTATTCAATATTTTCTGCTTTTCTCTCTATCACTTCCGCGTCTCGGACCAGTCCGCCCAATTTATGATCTGTTCGCAAATCTGTCGATTACCGTTGCCACCAGTATGATCAGCCCCACAAACAATGTCTGGTAGAAAGACGGCACGTTCAAAAGCGTCAGGCCATTAGATAATGTTCCAAGAATGCATGCACCGATCATTGTTCCGAGCAAGCTTCCTTTTCCACCTGCAAGGCTTGCTCCTCCTATTGCAGCAGCCGCAATAGCATTCATTTCATAGCCATCGCCCGCCTGTGGATCCGCCGCCGCCAGACGTCCCATATAAATAATCGCAGCCATAGCACAACAAAATCCTGATATGGCATAGGTTCTTGTTTTTACAGATATTGTATTAACGCAGGAAAATCTTGCCGCTTCCTCATTTCCCCCTACCGCAAACAAATATTGTCCATATCTTGTATATTTTAAGACAAACATAAAAATGACGAGCAACACGACAAGCATAATGACCGGTACCGGAACACTGCCGTTTAACGCATTCATTCCGTTCAGAAAAGCAGAATCCAACCCTCTTACGGGCAAACCGTCAGATATGATCAATGTGATTCCCCTGTATACACTCATTGTTCCCATCGTTACAAGAAAAGGCTGAAGCTTCAATATGGATATTAGAAGTCCGTCCATCGCCCCACAGATGAGCCCGATTAACACCGCTACAAAAATAGCTGCATAAAAAGTAACGCCTGCTGCCATCATTTTTGCCGCCACCATACTGGAAAGCGCCACGATCGATCCCACTGAAAGCTGAATCCCGCCAGTTATAATGACTAACGTCATCCCGATAGCAATCGTTCCGTTAATACAGGATTGCAATAAAATATTGGTTATATTGCCTCTCGTCAGAAACTTATCGGACATAACCGTAAAAAACAGGCAAAGCAGCACCAGGCTTGCAATGATTCCGGCTTTCCTCTTCCAGGAAGCCCCTTTAAATATTGTGTTCATTTTTTTCATTGTTTTCACCTCCCATGGCATACATCATAATTCTCTCTTCCGTCAATTCACTGCTGTTTAATTCCCCTGTGATCCTGCCCTCATACATGACAATAACTCTGTCGCTCAGGGAGATAACTTCCGGAAGTTCCGATGATATCATGATGACTGCTCTTCCTTCATCCGCAAATTGTCTGATCAGTTTATATATTTCAAATTTCACATTGATATCAATGCCCCTTGTCGGTTCATCCAATATCAGGATATCCGGATTGGCATTCATCGTTCGGGCAATGACAACTTTTTGCTGATTTCCTCCGGAAAGACGTCCTGTTTCATACTCATCATCCCTTGGAGATACCTGGAGACGGTCCATATATTCTCTTGCGTCTTTTTTGATATATGCATGATCCAATATGCCATATTTTACATATTTTTTCAGATTTGACAGTACAATATTGGCTCTGTTGGAAAGTATGCCTACCATACCCTGATATTTTCTATCCTCAGGTATGAGCATAATACCTTCTCTCTGAGCATCCAAAGGCTTTTTGACAGATACTTCATGCCCATTTACAAAAATCTGTCCATATGAATGTCTGTCAATTCCGAAAACAGCCCGCATGACTTCCGTTCTTCCTGCTCCCACAAGACCGGCAAATCCAAGCACTTCGCCCTTGTGAAGCTGGAACGATATATCCTGAAATCCCTTTCCGGACAGATTTTTCACCTCCAGTGCCACTTTCTCCCGCACATTGCATACCTCATTAAACCTCTGATCCGCAATGTTTCTCCCAACCATCATTTTAATCAGCTCTGCTTTATCCGTTTTTGCCGTCTCTACTGTTCCTATATACCGGCCATCCCTGAAGATCGTCGCCCTGTCCGTAATGCGGAAGATTTCTTCCATACGATGAGAAATATAGATAATGGACTTACCTTCTTTTCGTAAGTTGTCCATTGTCTGCATCAGTTTTTCAATCTCATTATTTGTCAGACTGGACGTAGGTTCATCCAA
>CAMWWF010000222.1 GCA_947177885.1 uncultured Lachnospiraceae bacterium | reverse complement strand
GTTAAAGGATACTTTGAAAAATAAGGCAGTGCTGATACAGTTTGTCATGTTCCCGCTGTTGAGTGTCATTATGGTAAAGTCGATAAAGATAGAAGGCATGCCGGAGAATTTCTTTGTGATGCTTTTTGCTTCCATGTATACAGGAATGGCGCCGATGGTCAGCATCTCCGCGATCATTTCGGAAGAGAAGGAGAAAAATACCCTGAGAGTGCTGATGATGGCGGATGTCACGCCGCGGCAGTATCTTGCGGGTACAGGCAGTTATGTGTTCACGGCGTGTATGCTGGGAGGGGCGGTGTTCTGCGGACTGCTGGAAAACGTCACTCCGTATCAGAGAGTTCTCTTTTTGCTGATCATGGCAGCAGGGATCGTTGCATCCGTTGTTCTGGGAGCAGCGATCGGTGTAGGCAGCGGTAACCAGATGGCGGCCACGTCGGTCACGGTTCCGGTGATGATGCTATTTTCCTTTCTGCCGATGCTGTCCATGTTCAATGAGAAGATGGAAAAGATCGCGAAATTTACATACACGGAACAGATCCGCATTCTGGTGGACAGACTGGCAAGCGGAGAAAATTGTATGCAGAATGTGGTCATCCTGTTTTGCAACATTGCAGTTTTCGGAGTGCTCTTTTCTGTGCTGTATGGAAAGCGGGGGCTTGCATAGGCATATTGACAGGCAGTGTGGATCAGGATAACAGTCCTTAATAAAGCCGCAATAACAATCCGCTGAGGATCAGATCCGGGTTGTCACCGATCGATTCTTTGTTATTTTCGTACAATTCTATCCAGTGCATTCCGTCGCCAAACAGATCCTCAGCGATATGCCACAGGCAGTCTCCTTTTTGAACGGTGTAGGTGTCGGGAATTTTTTTTTCGGAGGAATCTTTTTGGGTAGGGGTATTCAGAAAGCTGTCAGAATCGTCTTGCAGATACTGAGCGGTCAATGCGATTATTTTATTTGACAGATCAGAAAGCCGGAGCACAATATCCGGATCATTCTGTATGGTGCTTTCAAATTTCAGCGATACTTCGTTTGTGATGGAAATAAATTCCTCTGAGGACGCCATGATCTGTGTTATCTCGTCAGATAACTGTAAAGGAATGGAAGAGTCAGGAGCAAAGAGTTTCCATTGGCCGTCATCCTGTCTGTGAACCAGTTCTGTGGAGAAACCGGGAAGCGCGGCGTCGATGCCCTCAAAGAGCGCATCATACTGAACCAGAACAACCTGATAATTCTCGTCCGATAAAGAGTAAACGGTAGTAGCAATATTGTCATATCCCTGAAGTCCGCATTCAAATACAGCTTTATAATGCGCCAGATATTTGTGGAGATCGACGCTGTCAATACTGCTGTCCGTTCTTTCCGGTAACAGGGCAAGAGTTTCTTCGGTCAGCGTCTCATAACAGTCTCGGACAAAAGCCTCCGCCTCTGCCTGATATTCGGTGACTGTGTTTTGAACAGACGCATGAACCGTTATGGGCTGTGGGCAGATCAACAGTGTAGTCATACAGAAAAAGATCATGGTTTTCTTAAAAATTCGCATATTTATATAGTTTCTCCAATCGCATAGGTTACCCGGGTCTGATTCCCGCGGGCAATGAGCCGTGTAGCCGTACCTGCATGTATATTTGGCGGATGCCGTGCGGGTCACAACTATACCCTGCCGCCTGCAGCGCCGCAAGACGGATGCGCCGCTGCCGCAGCAGGGTTGTTGACTATATCGTATTACGCGGGGAATCTGTTGTCAAGGAAGAATGGATGCGGATCTCAGATATATGCAGCCTTCTGGTAACGGTGCAGATAGTACCTCTCGCGAAGTGTGCATCGCCGTGACAGTTCATTGACCTGTCTGAACTGTTGCGCCTTTTGTTGGCTTTGCTGTGGAAGAGGAAAAAATGAGTATGACCGAAAAGGTATGGTTCGACTCCGGGTAGATTTTTTTGGAATGAAAGTGTATTGCAATTTAAAAGAGTTTTCCATTTTCTGCTGACAGCAATTATGGGAAACTCTTTTATGATGATGCTATTTTTTCAATCCGCAAGATGTTCTTGACAGGTAAAGGATAACACATTTATGGCTTGAAGTAAACGGATAAAAATCACTTTAATAGAATCATAATATATCTATGTTGACATAGGAAGAAGTTATGATATAATTATGTAAAATAAAATGGTAATCAAGAAACTTTATTTAGAAAAGTGTTATATAAACAATCAGTCCGATCAGGACATGACTGAACGATTTTTGAATTTATGAGGCGGCTAAGTGATTGGGAAATTATGATCCGGGAGGAGGGAAAGTGTATTGAAAATTGCACATATATCAGAAATGGCCGGAGGAACAGTTGTGCAGGATCTGAAAGAGCACTTGGAGCATGTGGCCCTGTTATGCAGCGAATACATGAAGCATATCGGCTGTCCGTCCATGGGATATTTGGCAGGGCTGATGCACGATGCCGGCAAGGCAGGCAGGGACTTCCAGACCCGCATGGAAGCCATATGGGCAGGGCAGCCGGATCCCGGACAGAAAGGCGGACATGCCTCGGGGGGAGCAGTACTTTTGAACAAAATAGCGGTGAATGCGGGGGAATCCGGTGATCTGGAAAAGTTGTTTGCCCTGCAGGCCATGTGTGAGGCGGTTTTCTCCCATCATGCGGATCTGCCGGATAATATTTCCCCAAAGGGCGAAGACGGATATCAGAACCGCATGAACTGCAGGGAAGAGGAATTGCAGGAGATAGAAGCCTGCTTCCGGGAGGAGATCATTTCAGGGGAAAAACTGCAGGAGCTGCTGAACCGGGCATATGAAGAGGCGGGAGCTTTGTTTCGGAAAGTAAGGGAACAGACAGAGGATTACAAAGAAGCAAGCTTTTTTCTGGGAATGTTCCAGAAGATGCTGTTGTCGGCGTTGGTGGATGCGGACTGGCTTGACAGTGCGTTGAGCGGGGGAAGCACGGCGTCTGATTTTTTATCCGTTTCGGAAAAGGAAAATGACTGCGGCGCGGCGAGAGAATACTTATTCCGGTATTTCCTGGGCAATCTGGAAAAGAGCCTGCAGAAAAAGAGTTCATCCGCAAGCATTCTCAATGTCTGGAGAAATCACATTTCTGAGGGCTGCAGGGAGGCCGGAAACAGAAAAGGAGGAATCTATACGCTATCCTGTCCTACAGGAGCAGGGAAGACTCTGGCATCATTACGGTTTGCGCTCACCCACTGTGTGAATCAAAAAAAGAGTAAGATATTTTATATCATACCGTATTTGTCCATCATCGACCAGACGGTGAAAAGTATCAGGGCGGCAATAAGTCAGGATGAGTTGGATGTGTTGGTAGAAGACAATATTCTGGAGCTGCATTCCAATGCGGAGGCGGACAGGGCAGCAGATAAGTCAGCGGCAGATAATGTGGAGTCAGATAAGACAGCGGCAGACAAGAGCTTCTGGACACAGAGAATGGCGGAGCCTGTAGTGATAACAACGATGGTAAGATTTCTGAACACATTTTTCGCGGAGGGAACAAGGAATCTGCGGCCGGCACACCAGTTTCAGAATGCTGTGATCATCTTTGATGAAATACAGACACTTCCCATCAAACAGATAGCTCTGTTCAACAGTCTGGTGAATTTCCTGTCCGGAATCTGCGGATGTACCTGTGTGCTCTGTACCGCGACGCAGCCCCTTCTGGGAGAACTGGAGAAACCGGTGTATCCTGTGAAAATGGCACAGCCGTCCGGTTTGGTGGAGATCCCGAAGGAGGCCGTGAATGCTTTTAAACGTGTACAGGTGAAAGCGATGCTGAAAAACAACGGTTATTCCGGCGAGGAACTGGCGGAGCTTGCATGGAGCAGGGGAGAGGATAGCGGCAGTGTGTTAGTGGTCATGAATACAAAGCAGTCGGCGCTTACGGTATATAATGAACTCATCCGAAGGGCGGGGGAGGAATTTAAATTGTACTATCTTTCCACAAGGCTTTATGCTGCTCACAGAAAGGAGATCATTGAAGAAATCAGGGCGGCACTGGCATCTGAAGAGAAAATAATAGTAGTCAGCACACAGCTGATCGAAGCGGGAATAGATTTTGATTTCTCCTGTGTGATCCGTTCTCTGGCGGGAATGGATTCCATAGTGCAGGCGGCGGGGAGATGCAACCGTGAGGGGAAAAGAAAAGTGGAAGTGACATATATTGTCAATCCCAGTGCCGAACTGGAATCTCTGATGCATTTGAAGGACATCAGGGAAGGAGCAAGACAGACGGAAAGGCTGTTAAGCGAATTTGACAGAAGACCGGAAAATTTTGATCAGGATCTGTTGTCCGAAAAAGCAATGCATACCTTTTTCCAATATTACTTTTGGTCAAGGAAAGGGGAGATGAATTACCGGATTCCGAAGGTAAGCGAATATACTCTGTATGATCTGCTTTCCGACAATGCCAGCCTGGTCTGTTCCGGTGTGAAGCACAGCGGCTATAAGAGAAAAGCGCTGAATCAGGCGTTCCGCACAGCGGCAGAGCACTTTAATGTGATAGAGACGGCCGGGAACCCGGTTTTCGTGCGCAGAGGGCGGGGACAGGAAATATGGGAAGAGATACAGCGGTCTTCGGACTATCAGGAGATAAAGAGGCTGTTGAAGGAGGCACAGCAATTTGTGGTTAATGTGCCGTTGTATGAACTGAAAAAACTGGGAGAGAGCAGAGGAATCGTGCAGTGGGAGGATAAAATGGATATGTATGTACTGAATGAGATGTATTATGACGACAGGACAGGATTAAGCGGAGAAATCGGTGATACTATACCGCAGTATGTTTTTTAGTGACGGAACCGACGTTACTATGCCACAATGTTTTAGAGCGTGTTTGAAAAATTATGCCGCGACAGTTCCTTACGGTTTCGTATGACTGAAAGGCCGTGTTTTAAGCGGCGGGAAGGAGGAGCATGGAGAAAAAGAACAACATTGAGTTTTCACTGACAGGGCGGCGGGCGCTTTTCACAGATCCCGTCAGCAGAATGGGCGGTGAGAAATTCTCTTATCAGGTGCCCACTTATCAGGCGCTGAAAGGCGTTTTGGAGAGCATTTACTGGAAGCCCACCATTATCTGGGTGATAGACAGGGTGCGGGTCATGAAGCAGATCAGGTCGGAGTCTCAGGCTGTCAGGCCCATAGATTATGGCGGAGGCAATACGCTTTCAATCTACACATATCTTTCGAATGTGGAGTATCAGGTGCAGGCCCATTTCGAGTGGAATGAGAACAGGACGGATCTGACAGAAGACAGGAATGAGAACAAACACTTTTTCATTGCAAAGCGTGCGCTGGAAAAGGGCGGCAGAAGGGACATCTTTCTGGGCACAAGAGAGTGTCAGGGATATGTGGAGCCCTGCCGTTTCGGGAGCGGGGAGGGGGCCTATGACGATTGCCCGGAATTCCCGCTGGGGATAATGTTTCATGGATTTACCTATCCCGATGAAGC
>CAMWWF010000221.1 GCA_947177885.1 uncultured Lachnospiraceae bacterium | reverse complement strand
GTCATCGCCAGGGCTGTTGGTATTGCCATTACCGGGGCTGCTGGTATTGCCGTTACCGGGGTTACTGGTGCTGCCGTTGCCCGGGCTGTCGGTGTTCCCGTTGCCTCCATTACCACCCTCCGGTTTCTGGCCGGGAGCAGCAGTATAGTTGTAATGCATGGTTGCCTTCGACACAGCCAACGCCGTATCCCCTATTTTACCTATACTGCTCCACTGCACTTCACTGCCCGTAAAATAAATGTCCCGCAAAGGACAGGCCGAAAATGCGGCTGTCCCTATTGACGTTACACTGTCCGGAATCACGACCGTGGTAAATCCGGAACAGGAAGCAAAAGCAGACGCTCCAATGCTTTCCGCCCCCTGCGGGATCTCCACCCCGGGAAGCAACAGACAATTCTGAAACATGCCGGCGCCGATACGGTCTATGCTCACAGGCAGCGTCACACCCAGCAGTTTGTAGCAGCGCGTAAATATATTGTCGCCCATATTGACCTGTTTGCCGCCTTTGGCAAACGTCGCGTTCATCATTTGCGTGCAATCGAGAAATGCTGCATCACCCACCTCCCCGATACTGGCAGGAATGGCTATCGAAGTAAGACTCGTGCAGGCACGAAAAGCATTCTGTCCTATCTTTTCCACCCCTTCGGAAACGGACACCGCACTGAGATTTTGACATTTCTGGAATGCACTGTCACCGATCGTCTTCACACTGGAAGGAATGGTCACGGAAATCATCTGCGTTTCCCTGAAAGCGCTATTGCCAATCTCTGTCACACTGGAAGCGATCTCTGCGCTGATGACCCCACAGTTCCAAAAAGCACAGGCGCCGATACTGGTAACGCCGTTTCCAATAACAACCTTCCGGATCTGGCTGCTGTTGCTGCTCCAAGGCTGCTCCGAAGTACCTGCAAAATCCGGCATTTTTCCATTACCGGAGACAGTCAGCGTCCCCGCCTTCGTCAACTGCCATGAAAGCCCTGCGCCAAGTGTGCCGTCCGCAATCGTGTCGTTCGCGCCCGGATCATCCGGCTGGATATATCCGTCCGGATAACGGGTGATATAATGGCTGGTGTCCCGCATTACCTCTTCCCTGGAGATTCCCCGTCCCCAATGAACCTTGCCCTTGTGGTCACCGGTGCTGATGTTCCCTTCGGCAACGACCACACCCACATCACTCACCTCAAGCACGATCACGGTATGCACATCATTTCTTACCCGCAGGATATCTCCCACTTTTATATCCTCATATGTAAAATCACCTGCTGCATACATTCTGGCCGGTAAGCTGCCAAATGCCGCATCACTGAGTATAAATGCGAAGGCTACACAGCCCACGGCACTGATTCTCTTTCCCCCGAGAAGGCCGCCTTTCCAATGATAATATCCCTTCTCGTCCGAAAAAGGCTCATAGTCGGTCCAAGCCGTTCCTTCCTTATATCCATCCTGATTCTGCAATGCGGTCATAGCCGCATGGGCTTCCGCGGGAGTAGGGACAGTGTCATTACGTACGGCCTGTCCGTCTGCGGCAGCTTCCGGAATCCCCTCATCCTGATCAGAAAAGGACTGCTGTGCATCCGCATCTTCCGAAGTGTCCTCCCCGGACTCTTCCGGAGCTTCTGCCGGAATCTCTTCCGGCGTTTTCTCCGAAGACTCCTCCTTCTGCTGCGATGGTGTCTGCTGGTCAATCGCTTCATCCATACCGGGATCCGTTTCCGCCGGAGCATCCTCCGGGCTCTCTTCCGGCGTTTCTGTTGCTTCTTCCTCAAAAACCTTCTCCTGCTGTGACGGATCTTCCTGAAACGCGTATGCCACTGACTGGGAAGAAATACACAGGCATAACGCTAAGACAACAGAAAGAACTCGATGTTTCATGTTCGTAACCTCCTGCTTTTGATTTGAGATGCACCACTGGTCTGCAAGAACCACCGATACTCTCCCATATAAATATACTATATTCATGTCAGGTTCAAAAGAGGGGATTCATAAAATTTTTCATTTATGCCCAAAAGGCTTCAACAGGCTTTTCCTTCATTATAAGAGGACGCAAAAATTCAATCGCCTTCCCAAGTCCTTCCTCAACAGACATCAAACCGTCCTCATGCTCTATGCTGACGGCTCCATCATAGTCGGCCAGTCTGAGCGCACTTATAATCTCATTCCACTGCTGCATATCATGACCATATCCCACGGTTCTGAACATCCACGCTCTCTTTTGCAGTTCTCCCAGATTCCGGGTATCCAGAACTCCCTGAATCCTGGTCTGAACCGGGTCCAGATACGTATCCTTGGCATGGAAATGATAGATCGCACCTTCCAGTGCCCGGACTGCCTGCGCCGGATCGATCCCCTGCCAGTAGAGGTGGCTCGGGTCAACATTGGCTCCGATGGCCGGACCAATCGCTTCCCGCAGCTTCATCAATGTTCCGGGATTATACACGCAAAAACCGGGGTGCATTTCCAGTGCGATCCTGTGCACACCATACTCTGCCGCCTCCTCCACCGCTTCCTTCCAAAACGGAATCAATACTTCATTCCACTGGTAATCCAGCGCCTTTTCAAAATCACCGGGCCAGGGATAGGTAATCCAGTTGGGCGTCTGGTCACCCGCAGCGCCTCCCGGACATCCGGAGAATGTGACAATCCGGTCTACTCCCAGTTTTCCAGCCAGCTTTAAAGTGTTGGTAAAATCTCTGGCCGCTTTTGCCCGCACCTCACGGTCAGGGTGTACATGGTTGGAATGACAGCCTAAAATACTGACCTTCAGGTTATATTTTTTCAGCAGTTCCAAATACTCTTCCAGCTTCTTCTCATCCGCCAGCAGCGCCTCCACATCACAGTGTCCCGTTCCCGGGAAGCCGCCCGTGCCAATCTCCACGCTGTCCACTCCGTGAGCGCTGAGCCACGCAAAGGCCTCCTCGGCGCTCCGGTCATACAACGGTACCGTAACAACACTTAAATTCATACGCTATACCTCCTCTTCCTTACAACAATCTCCTCTGTTTTCGTTTTCCTGCAGCTGCCCCGGTATCCGTCAGGATCCCGTCAACTCCTTTGTAAAGGAACATCCGCTGCCCCCAAAGAGGGCAGCGGTATCCGTCTCACCGGCTTACTCGCCGATATATCTCTTCAACATCTCATGATGGCGCCGAACCTGTTCAATCTCGTCCTCCTCATACGGGCAATCCTGTCCATGGTAGGCACGCTGTCCCTCAAACTCGGAGCAGATATAACCGTCCCAGTTCAGCTTCTTGAGCATCTCAATGGGCTCTCTGTAGTTGATCGCCGTTTCCTCGCAGTTCTCATCCATCTGATTGAATTTACCATGGATGTGGAGCGTCACATCAATAATATCCTTTAACAGCGCCGGCTCACTGTACCGGTTCATCATAGCCGCATTGTTCAGCGCTCCCATGATCCTGCTGCCGGCTCCCATCTCCCTGGCTCCGGCGATGATCTTTCCGAAGTTCTCCTTATTCTTCACCGCTTCCGTCACATAGGCAAGAACGTCCTCTTTCTCACCGGTCACCCTGGCTGCGTGCAGCTGCGCACCGTTTAACCCGGTCATAAAGATACCGAAGTCAGGAATCAGGCCGATCTTATCCGTTCCGTGCTTCCGCGCCAGTTCGGCCACATTGAGCATCCATTTGCCGTTGAGGGCATGAGGCGGATGAACCTCCAGTCCCATGGCTACCCCGTAATACTCCGCAGCCGGAAGCGCCTGCTCCAGCACCTCCGGTGCCACCAATGCCAGAACACGGATGCAGGAAAAGCCAAGCTTAGACGCCAGCGCCAGATCCTGTTCCATCATCTGAACCTGCTCCTGCACATAGGAGATACGTCCTTTGTAGATCATGGAGTCGATAAAAGAATCCATACATACCGGCACAGTGCCATACTTTGCCATCAGATCTTTCCAGTAGGAAACCCCTCTGTCCGTAATCTCCGGATAGATGGCGTCAGGATAACGGTCAATGGGCATCTGCTCGTAAATCAGTTCAATTCCCTTCGCCCCCGTAGTTTCCACCGCCGTCCGGACACACCCCTCCAGATCCAGCTTTCCCGTGTAATAAGCCTGTTGATAACTGTACAGGGATACACCTCTTTTAACCGCCATTACACCTCACCTCCTTCATAACAGACCGTATCCATCTCATCCGGGTCCACAATGTGGCTTACGATACAGGGTCTGGCCTTACGCCCCATGTAGCTCATGCGAATGGCGCACCCGATCTCCACCTTTGTGGGACGACCGGAGAAAATCCCGAACTCCAGCGGAACAAAGACTGTTGCCTCCTGCCCGTACTCCCAGCGGAACGTAGTCACCGTCTCAATCTGCGGCCACGTATAAGTGTGGCCGTCCACCGTAAACGTCAGACGTTCCTTTGGAAAGTGATCCTCTCCCACCGTCACGAAAAGATCATCTACCATGGAGCACGCCCTGAACCAGCTTAAGGAGCTTCCCGAAGAGTTGTATGAGCAGATTGCGTTCAAAAATGCCAGGGCTTTGCTGAGGATTTAAACAGGCCGAGAGCATGGATAAGGCCAGGGATCGCACTTGCGAACTCTGGCCTGTGTTTGGTGATTGGCTGGTGGACTGATATGAATTTCTGTCGGCTGTCTCTGAAGTTCTCTCTGAGCAGGATGTAACCCTCAGCTACGCTGTTTCAGTTGTTATCTACGATAATCTGTCGAATCTGCTGTTTTGTTGCCGGCATAAAAAATCCTCCTTTTTGATAAGAATTGTCATATCTTGATTCTTACCAAAAAAGAGGTATTTCTTTCCAAAGACACAAACTATTTTACACTACCAACCGGGAAGCCTATTTTTTATTCCTATTTTAGAATAAACATTTCCATACCATTCAATGTGCCTTTCTTCAATGCGCTGTCTTTTTTTCATCAAAATCTTATTTGCTTAGATTTATAGACCATTTTCCTTTCTTGGTAGCCCCCACTCGTACAAGAATCCCTTTGTTTTTCAATTTGTTCATGACATACCTGATTCCATTTTTTGACATTCCCATACATTCTGCCATTTTATCTTGTGTAATTTCCGGATTCTTCAATATAAGCTTCACTACTTTTTTCTCTGTATCTGATAAATCTAACAGTGATTCATCCTCTATTATTTCTATGCCAGTTTCTATGTTTTCTGTGCCAGTCATTCTGCTTTCTATGCCAGTATTTTCTATTTCTGTGCCAGTTACTGCAACTCTTCTCATATTTTCTATGTTAGTTTCTATATTTGAACGATAAAAAATCACCCGAAATGCATCTCCCATATCAACAAACTCCGGCTCTCGAACCCCATATTCTCTACATCCCCGAATCATTCTCTGAAGACCGGTTCCCCATTGTTCAATAATACCCATACGACTAAATACCTCTGCAATACAAACATTACGGATTTTTGAACGCCCTGATATAGCTTGTTCTACTGTTAACCCACCATACAGCATACCCGGAG
>CAMWWF010000220.1 GCA_947177885.1 uncultured Lachnospiraceae bacterium | reverse complement strand
GCTCATGCCGGACTTATACATTTCGTCAAAGACCCAGAGCGTCTTGCTCTCCTGATCTATGAACCCGCAGAACAGGGCGCTGGGATCATTGGTATACCCAAAGTCAAGGCCGAAAACTGTCTTGATTCCTTTAACCGCCCTGACTTCTTCAATGCTGAAAAGCCTTTCTTCCCAGTTTTCATATACCAGGCCGTCAACAATACCCCATTCCCCCAGTCCCGCCACCTTATAACGGCGGGGATTCTGCTTCCGCATTGTCTCAAAGACTTTCAGGTCTGCCTTGTCCAGCCACTCATTGCAGAGATAATTCGTGGTCATGGCCAGAATGTCATCATCCGGATCCGCATCAAAAAAGCGTTTTTTGATCCAATGATGCTCATTCCATGGATTCAGTGTCAGCGTGATCTGCTTGAACAACCCGGATTCCTCCGGTACCGCGCCGCGGATTGATTCGTCAAGCATATTGAAATCATCTTCTGAACTGATCTCATATGCTTCCTCGATCCACATCCAGCACAGACAGCCCACGTCAACCGTGATCGAAGTGACTTTCAGGGGATCATCCAACCCGCGGAAATAGATCTTCTGGCCGGTTGGCTTATAGGTCATTTCAAGGGGGCTTTCCTTCACATCCCAGTATGCGTCAACCCCCAGGCGGTGAATTGCCCACTTCAGTTCAGTGAAACAGGAATCCTTCAGCGTCCTGAATGTCTTCCGAACCACAAGCGTGTTTGCCTGTGGATACTCCATCATGCTGGTGATGTACCACAGGGCAGTTGTTTTTGACTTCTTCGATGCACGGGAGCCCTTACAAACCCGGTACCTGCCCTTGTACCGCCAGAAGGTGCCGTATCCCCTGCCGACTACTTCCGGCAGACGGACATTCGCCTTACCGGATTTTGTCAGCGTGTACTGCGCCGGGAACAGAATCCGCTTCTGATAGTCAAAAAAATACTGGCTGCTAATCTTCAAGAGCGTCCGCTCCGCTGATGACAATAGGCTGAACCACATTCACATCCAGTCTGTCATTCCACATCCTCAGGTGCTTTCCCAGCAGCTCCATGGCCTTCAGCTTGGATGCGGCCTTTACTTCCCTTTCCGTACTGCTCCCGGTCTCAGTGTCGGAATGTTTGTACTTGATGGATTCAATACAGGCCAGATCCTCCTCGCTTGCGTTCTCCTTTATCCGTCCTTCCCTATCCACAACATCCGTTATCTTCAGAAACGCAATTTTTGCCAGCTCCTGAACGATCCGGTCCTGGTTTACACCGGTACGCTTGCTCCGCTCTGCCATTGCTTCAGAAATAGCCTGTTGAATGCTAACATTTGCTAACATCCGGGATGCCTGTTCATTCGCCGTTCTTGCAGAATATCCGGCCCTTATGGCTGCCTGTGTGCCGTTCAGGTCAATTAAATACTCAGCTGCAAAGCGTCGTTGTTTCTCTGTTAATTTCGCCATCCGGCAACACCATCCTTTCTCTCCTGTTTTATATCTAAAAAGCGCCTCCTTCCGGTAATCCGGAAAAGGCGCTTTCTATGGAGGAGAACTGAATTCTGCCAGCCCTGTCTGCTATGGCATGGTACCATATTACCACATCGAAAACGAAAAAAGCGAAAAAAACGAAATTACTTTAAAAAATTATTTAGTTCCATTCTCACGCTGTCTGCCGTTGCCTTCCTTCCCATCTTTATTGCCACCTTCTCCCAAGCCAATCCTTCCAGATATCTATATTTCACAATCCTCTGCATCCGGGACGGAAGCGTCAGCATCCACTCCTCCACCTGCAGCTTCACCTGCTCTGCGTTCGCCTTCTGCCGCTCCAGCAGCTTCTCCTCGTACCGCAGATGGCTGTCATCCTTCACGGTGAAGGTGGTGCCCTGAACCTTGAAATGCTGTTCAACATATGGGAATTCATGCATGGAGCCTTTTACATTTGTCTGAATAACCGTTTTCTTCTTTCGGTTCAGCTTATGTATCTCGGCTTCCGTCTCCTTCACCAACTCGCAGGCGTCTACGTAATCCTGCAATATCGTTTTGTCCAATTCCTGCCTCCTCCTTCACCCTACTTTATTGCGACGTCGCAATTTCCTGCAGCCTGCGCCGGTAAGTGTCCTGACAAATTTCTTCCTTACCGGATTCCTTCCTCTCCTTTTACGCGTTATGGTATATCTGTAAACACAAATACCATGACAAAGGAGGACATCAAACTCATGAACTCATTTTCCAAAAGACTTAAGCAGCTCCGGGCCCAGAACGGCACCAAACAGAACACTCTGGCAAAATACCTTCACCGCTGTTCCGGCACCGTTTCCAACTACGAAAACAGCGTATACGAACCTGACCTGGAAACACTGATACAGATAGCCGATTTTTACGGGGTATCTGTTGACTATCTTTTGGGCCGCACTGACTGCCGGGCCCTTCCTAACCACCTGCCAACCGTTATCTGCGGAAAGTATACTGTCAGCCGCTTCCTGAACCTTCTGGGACAGCTTTCGGAAAATGACCGGAAAGCTCTCGTTTACTGGCTGCGTGTCCTGGAAGATGCCCGATCTCCCAGATAATGCCCAGTCGTGTCCGGGCTGGTTCCGAGAAGGACCGGCCCGGACCTTCTGCTCTACCCTGCTGTCCTCTTTTCCCACATCAGTGTAAACAGATTCATACTCCCTTCCCCGCCTCCTATCTTCCGGTTGCATCGGTGCAACTTCTGTATCTGCCTTCAGTCCACCCGGTTCTTAAACTCCCTGGGGCCGAACAGATACTTTTCCATCGTGATCTGCTCGTTCTGCAGCCGCCGCAGCGCTTTCAGCAAGTTCTGGTTCTGCCTGTCCGTGTAAAATTCATGCACCTTCCCATACAACTGCACCCTGTCCTTCCCCTTCCGCCTTTCCTTCCTGCTCTGTTGCAGGCGGGTGGCAATCCTGTTTCTCTCTTTCCCGTTCGGCGCGAACTCCATATCATGCAGGAATGTCTGTACCCTGCTGTCCTCTTTCCCAACATCAGCGTAAGCAGATTCATACTCCCTGTCTGCGGTTTCCAGGAAATTCAGGAATTCGGTTATCATCTCGCTGGGTCTCTTCTCCATATGTCCCACCTCCTCAGCTGTTTATAAAAGCGCTCGCATATGTATCAACCGGGCACCCTTCACAAACTACATCCAATGCTTCCTGCTCCCTCATCCCTTTCTCCCTTCTATCGCATCCAGGCAGGCGTTCCATCCCTTGTTTTCCAGAACTGGCACATATATGGACTGTGCATATTCTCCCATAAAGTATGTCTTCTTTTCCAGTTCCATTTTCCGCTCCGGCATCGGCACCAGCGGACACCAACCTGGCTTATCATACTGCCCATTGATATAGTTATCCTCATAAGTACCTATTTCCCTATCCGTCACCTGGCAGCTTTCCCCACATGCATCCACACACGGGCACTCCAGGCAGCTCTCCGGCATCTCCATCACCAGTATTACTTTCATTCTGCGCCTCCTTCCAGCAAATCCGAATAGTCAACTTTTACTATATTCCATTTCCTTTATTCATCTCTTTCTGGCCTCCCGCACCGCTCAAACTCTATCACCCATACCCAGGGGTTTGCCGCCCATGCATACCTCTCAATGTCGGCTTTCCTGATGGTAGACTCCCACAATGACGAAAATCTTTTAAAAATGCCATTCCTGGTTATGTCCACGCCCTCCCGCTGGCATCCTAAAGTATCAATCTCCTGCAGCCGCTCCACCCGCACATCCGTGACCTTAAGCCAGATACGGGCGGCCTTCTTCGGCATGTGGATGGATGGGTGCCACTTTTTACTCTTAGCAAGTTTTTCAGGGCATCTCGCCATGGGTTCCACCATTCCACTGTATCACCCTGAGATTTATGCCAAGCAGATATTTTCATCAGTGCCAGATTGGGAAAGCTTTTGTTCTTGAGGTAATCTTTTTCAGCATCATGTAATCCAACTATCACTGTGTCACCTCCATATCCCCCAGTGTCATCTGTAAGTAGTACTCGTCATTGTTCATATCTTTCAGAGCCTGCTATAGCGTTGCCCCGGCCAGAGGCAGCTCCTTTCTCTCACTTATTCCTCTATAAAGTCAAACAGTCCCATCTGTCCATCAACATTTATTTTCTTTTTCTTCTCTTCTGCCATCCTGGCCTTCTTATAGGCATTATATTTCTGTCGGTACTCATAACTTTTCCCAAATATATTCCATGCCGCTTTCACAACATTCGGTTCGTATGGCCGGATCAGCTCCAGATCATCCACTGCCTTATATGAGATCGGGCATCCGCAGCACCCTGTTCTTGTAAGGCCGTAAACCTCGTAAGCGGCAGAGTATCTAATGCCAAACCGTTCCTTGTACCACGCCTTATCCTTGTCTGTGACATAGTAAAGGGGCCTGAATCTATACTGCCCGTTACTGGTTTCTGTAAAGCATAATGCAGTATTATCTTTCCGCGGCACCGACCTCATACCGCCCTCATCCCTGCGCTCTCCTGTGATAATCATTTCATAAGCTTTTTGCGCCTCGTGTGCTACCTGCTTCTTGCAATAATCACAGCACTGTGCGCTGATCTGGAAATCCGGTGGGTACTCGCCAATAAAGTCCCGCATATACTTTGATGAATTGATTACAAGCTGTATATTCGGGCGCGGATCCCCAAAAGAATTGCAGCAGCAGAGGAAATTGATTACGCTCTCACATTTGGGAAATCTCTCACTCAGCTCCCGCCTTTTTGCTGCCTTATCCTGTGCCTGCGCATATTCATCAGCTATTGAGAGGGGAATTTCTTTTTTCTGCAATCCCTCAAGTCCTGCGGACATTATCTTTGACACAAATGGAACACCATGTTCCCTGACCGCCTGCACAATGCCAACCTTTGGCCTGACTTCCTCAATCTCCACACCATATTTCTCTGCAGTCTCTTTTACGTGGTCTTTTGTGGCTTTCATCTCCAATCCGGTATTGAAAAACACATACCTGACTGGTGGAAGCGAGGGGGAGATCTTTCGTGCTGTCTCAATCAGGTCAAGCATGATGTCACTGTCTGCTCCCCCAGAATAGGAACAGATTGCTTTCGGATGCTGCCTGAGATGCGTCATGATAATGCCTGTTATTGCCTGGAATTTTTCCGGCGCGTTAAAATCCGCATAATCTGGCCTGTCTGTATATACCCTGCTTCTGTATTGTTCGCTCATTTCTTTAAGGAACCCGGCGCGCCTTATTCCCGGGAAGGTTCCGGCTCCTTTCTGAACTCTTTATTTTCCTGCAATCTTCATAAGCTCTTCCACCGTCCTTCTGTACTCATTCTCCAACGGCTTAATCATCATTTCCAGTTCGTCCAGCCTGTCTATGAGGGCTTTCTGCTCTTATATCGGAAGCCACTGCGCAGGCTGACTTTGTTCTTTCTGACGCTCGCTTTGTGTATGTACGATTTCCAATATCTCCCCTGTGCTACAGCAATTCAGATC
>CAMWWF010000219.1 GCA_947177885.1 uncultured Lachnospiraceae bacterium | reverse complement strand
CTCTCCTGTACTCCCGTCTTTCACATCCCTTTTAGCTTCCATAATTCAACAAATACTATGATACCAAAAAGAGGATAATGGCACAACCATTATCCTCAAAAAAACCGAAATCAATAGCCCCGCACTTCCTTTTTCAGAGCTGCATAACCCTCATAATGTTCCCCCGCACACTTCTGCAGGCGGGAGTTCACAATATCAGATCTTCCGCATTTGTGAGCGGCCCGACAGACACAGGCGGCGACCTCTCCGGAATGGGGATCCAGCTCCTCACATTCCATCGCGGCGTCCAGCGCCTCCTGATGACGATTCTGGGACATATAAACCTGATAAAGCATAATGCCTACCGGCAGTTCCTGCCCGCCGCACTCCTTTGCTTCCAGAAGATACTGTTCCGCAGCCATCATTTTATTGAGCTTAATACAGAGCTGTGCCGTTTTCACTAACGCGGGCATGTACCCCTTTCTGAGAGATACAGCTTTCTCACCGCAGGCAATGGCTTCTTTCGTGTAACCCATCTCTTCCCTGCACAGCATCCTGCAATAGAGAACGGCCGCCTGTTCCTCCGGGGCGGAACACCTGTCCAGCAGTCTGACACATACCTCGTCGGCTGTGGAATAATGCTCCTCATCTATCAGCCACAGAACACGCAGCATATCCTTTCGGACTGCCTTATCACCGGAAAAGTATTCACCCAGAAACGCTTCATACTTATCGGAGCGTTTCTGCTCTTTATATTCTGTTTCACGGACATCCTCGGGAATAGAGGTGATAAACTTAATGGCCACCCCAATAAGAATAACCAGACTCACCACACCGGAGCGGGTATCACCCAGCGTCTCAAAAATTCCATTTCCATCCGTTCCCATTCCGTTAAACACTCGCCATACCACACCTGCAACCCAGCAGATCAGCATAACCAGCGCAATGGCAAACAAAATTCTCCAGCCGTACATAAAGAGTTTGTTTAGGTGTTTCTTCTTTTCCCTGTTATCTTCCGTGTTCATCCTCATCCCCCCTGTCCGCTTCCACAGACTCCAGATCAATTCCTCACTGTACCTCACTGCAAACAATGGCAGGACATGATCAGCGCTGCCGGAACGCTCATAACACAGATCAAATCGATCATAACATAAGTCCCCCGCGGCATTCGTCAAATGTGCAGGCAGACATGCCCGCCTGATTCATTACCCGCGGAAATCAACGCCCGCCGCAAACGACGGGGCATATCACTCTCACAGCATTCACCCGTATGGACAGAAAGCCAATGGTTACCGGTACATTGCCGTGGCGATCACTGGATATACTCTGCCACCAGAGCGTCAAACGTTCCGTCCGCCTTCAGCTCCGCCAGCGCCGCGTTCACCTGATCCACCAGATCGCTGCCCTTGGGGAGAGCGATCGCATAAAATTCAGTCTCAAACGCAAACTGCGCGCCGTCAATGATCTCCACCTTTCCGGAGAACTGCGCCGCAAAAACTTCTGCGGGGTTTTTGTCAATGATGACCAGATCCACTCTGCCGTTTACCAGATCATTCACCGCATCCACTGCCTTATTGTAAGTCTGTACATTTGCGTCCTTTATACCGTCTGCGATATTGTTGCCGGTGGTTCCCAGCTGTGCGCCGATGGTCTTGCCTTCCAGATCCGCAGCCGCAGCAATATCGGATCCTGCGGGGACAACAACGTACTGGACCGCCTCATAATACTCATCGGAGAAGTCCACCTCCGCCTGACGTTCCTCAGTGATACTCATACCCGCGATCGCCGCATCGATCTTCGTACCGATAGCGGAAACGAGTGAATCAAATTCCATATTCTCCATCTGCACATCCATGCCCATCCGGTCACCAATCGCCTTGATCAGCGCCACATCAAAGCCGTCCGGTTCCCCGTCATCCCCCACATACTCAAAAGGAGGGAACTCCGCGTTGGTGCCAACCACCAGTACCGGTCTGTCTCCCGTTGCCTGAGAGCCCTCACCGCTCCCCTGGGAACCCGCATTTGCCGGAGCTTCGTCCGAACCGCAGGCTGAAAACGCTGCCATACACACAACAGCTGCCGTTAACATTGCCATAAATTTCTTCATAATGATCTCCTCCATTCCGCAGCGATCCATGTCACCTGATTTCCAATACATTGCTCTGTCAATGATCCGGATACTGCCTCGTGCCCCACACATTGACGCAGCAATATGACATCCGCCGCATGCTTGAATCAATATAGCATTTTTTGCATAAAAAAGCAACCGGATTCTGCATAATTATGCATAAACATAGTGACTTTCGTAGCAGTACAGACAGCCCCGCCCGCAAAGTCAAAATTGCGTCAGATCTGTATTATGAACCTGCTTACGGCTGAACCGCTATGATCATATGCAAAGCAAAAGCGGTTGCTATGTATGGAAGAAAGGCCACCGGCCTTTTGAGATTGCCGTTTCTCGCAATATTCCGTCTCAACAGCTGTACCGGGAAGAGTAAAAAAAGTGCCAGCAGCATCAATACCAGATGATCGGAAAAACCTTTTCCAAGAGACGCTTCCGCTATGGCACAGACACAAAAGGCATAACAGTCCGCTCTCCCGTACATGCGGGCAAACAGCCCAAGCTGCAGTGCCATATAAACAGTCAGATGCCCAAGTACAGTTGCCGCCTGCCCTGCGCAAAGGCTTTCCCACAACAGCCCTCCTGCTGCCAGACCGCCGAACCACCATGTAAAATTGTATACCAGCTGACTTTTAATATCTGTGATGCAGCCATACAACAGACTGCACCACAGAATGATCCACAGAGCCGCCGTCATCGGAGTCTGGTGCGGAAATCGTCCAGAACCGTTCCGCTTACCTCCACCACACTGAGCTCCGGGTATTGTTCCAACTGTCTGTCTCCCTTGTAAGCTCTGACCGTGACCGTATAATCCGCATTGGCGGGAGTGTACAGGGGAATCATGAACTGTATCGCCTCTTCCTGACAATACCGCGGATCGCCCGTATACACGATTCGCCGGTTCAGTTCGGGATTCTGCTCCGTCATCTCCGCCGGGAATTCTATTTCCACATAGTCGGGATATCCCCAGATCGCAATGTTGAGCATACCGCTCTCGCCATTCTGGAAGACGGGATCATGGGGCGACAGGATCCTCTCTATCTGTGCCGTCAGTCCAAACTCCGTGGTCTCCCCGGAAACAGTCCTTTTATTTCCCACATGATCCACCGCACAGGCAACCGCCGTAAAATCCCCTGAAAACAGCGGGTCATCCGTCGTCAGCTCTACCCGTATCACCCCTGCTTCATCAGGGACAAATTTTCGGCTGCAGTTATTGTCCGCGTTGTAGACCATCAGATAGAACTCCCTGACACCGCTCAGAGCATCCTCCGCGGTCAGATTCAGAACCGGAGCACTGACTCTGCGGTCGATCAGGGAAAGATCCTGCAGGATTTCCATTCCCCGGATCGCAGGCGGTTCTCCGTCACCGATCAACGTCAGTCCGTGCTGCCTGTCCTCCTCCTGCGCCGAATAGAATATCTCTCCTTTCCAGTCTGCACCCACTCTGGGATATACTTCGATCTGCTTTCCCGATGCCTCCTTTGACAATGTGTATCCCTGATTCACGGACAGCCTGCGGTTTCTGTCTCCGCGGGAAGCCTGCGTAAAGGGATAACAGGTCAGGAACGTCTCATTATCCGCCGAAAGATTCAACAGTCTGTCCGGAATCCGGATACTTTCGGACGAGATCGGCTGATTCTGTATGGACACACAGCTATAAGCGGAAACCGGTTCCCCCCGGTCCGCGGAAATAAATATGGCATGATTGATCTGGTAATTCTCCGTTGCCATACCGTCAATATATCCGCCATGCCGCAGCACAAAAGGTGTCTCACCGTCACTGCGGACATACCATTTTCGATCTCCCGCGGGATAAATATTCTCCTCCTCCGCCTCAATGGAAAGCTGCTCCGTATGCAGCGGCCGCGCCGCCGCATCGGCATCAAGCGGAATATGTGTGGTTCCACTCATATTGCCTGCCACATCCACAACGGCCAGATGCAGATAACAGAGTTCATCTCCCACCCGGACCGTCACTCCGGGCTCTTCCGTATACTCTGCCGCCGCAGTCACTCCAGTGTCCGGATTCCCATCCACACAGTAATAGTATCCTTTCACACCGGATGTCAATGTATCCACTGTCTCATTGGAACGGCATAAAGCCCCGCCGCTGCCTGCAAAGTAAGATTCCGCCACATGATAATAGACTGTCCCGTGGTCTTCAGGCTCCTGCCACCTCACAAAGACTTTTCCCGCCGCCAGTCCTTCCTTTTCCGTCCGCTTCGCATCCACCGGATCCGGTGAAGCCAGATCCGGCGCCCACACTCCTTTCAGGTCATGCTCTTCCGTGAATCCGACCGATACCGACTGCAGGTCAAAACTGCCGTCACCCTTTTGCACCCCCGCCTGTTTTGTGTATGAATATGCATATTCCTCATTGACATAGCTGCTGCCGCCATAGGATGGCCTGGAAGAAAGGATCTGTCCCTCAGTCATGCCACACGCAACCTCTCTTCCTCCCTGCAATGTAATATCGGTGATCAAAGCGAACACCACGTCATGGGAGACGGCAGACTCTCCCACTGCATATGCCTCCACATAGATTCCGGTGGTACCTGCCGGTATGTCTGCCGTATAGTTCAGCAGTACCCCCGACTCGTTGCAGGCATTATTTCTGAAAAAAAACAACGGCGTATTTTCCAAATGATATCCGGTGTCACCGGTCTCGTAAAAATTCAGGTCCGGAAACAACGGATAGTCTCCCTCTCCTCTGTTGTCCTTTCCCCAGAGATTTACGACAGGCGCGTCTTCCGTTCGTTTAAACCTGCCCATGACCTCCGAGGTCCCGTCGTCATTTCTGACCGACCAGCAGTGCTCATATCCGCCGTTATCATTATCATCATCATCCTTTTCCTGCTGCCACCAGACGAATTCCGTATGGAATCGGGGAAACAGTACATTTGTCCCACTTTGTTCCCAGGCGCTCTTCTGACGGTCAATGATCTGTTTTCTCAGTACCCCGCTGCTGTGCAGAATGTTGCTCAGATCCCGGCTGAAAAAGCATCTTCCGTTCTGATCATATACGCGCAGGTAAGAATCCTGCCACAGTTCACCGCCCCGACAGATCTGCTTCCACAGCATTGCCTGTATGTTGACAGAAGTATTACCTCTCACCGGAATCGGATTTCCCCTGTTTCCCGCTCTCTCCAGAGCATATTGATAGCAGTCGTCACATTCGCCCTCATCCCAGTCGTGTCCCACATCCACATGCCTGTCTTCCACATCGAGCACCACGGCTCCTGTGAGGCCATTGTATGCGGAATTCCTGTAACAGGAATCCGTGTGATGATGCACGATCCACTCGCCCGCAGCGCCGCCTCTGTAACCTCCTCCGCCCCCGGCACCTCCTGCCGCACCGCCGTATCCTGTTTCAAGCAAGCCTTCCTGACTTCCCC
>CAMWWF010000218.1 GCA_947177885.1 uncultured Lachnospiraceae bacterium | reverse complement strand
TCTCTGTCTTTCCCCTCCCGACAGTTCTCTGCCGGAAGCTCCGATTTTGGTGTCATAGCCGTCCGGCATGCGCATAATAAATTCGTGTGCCCCCGCCAGTTTGGCCGCCCTGACAATATCCTGCCGCCGGGCCTCGTGATTGGCATAGGCGATATTCTCCGCCACAGTCCCCATGAAAATATATGTCTCCTGGGAAACCATGGCCACATTCTTTCTCAGGTCATGAAAAGCCAGTTCTTTAACGGGGATTCCGTCTATTCTGATCTCTCCCTCCTGCACATCGTACATCCGGGATATCAGATTTACCAGTGTGGTTTTTCCTGCGCCGGAACGTCCCACGATTCCCACCACGCTTCCTGCAGGAATGTGCAGAGACACATCTTTCAGCACGGGACGATTCACTTCATAGCCAAAGGTAATATTGTCCAGCACAATATCTCCCTTGGGATTGTCCAGCCTTTTGGGATGAGCGGCCTCCTGAACCTCAGGCACCGCATCGATCACCTCAAAAATTCTCTGTGCGCCGTTCATACTGTCCGCCCACCATTGGGGAACCCGGGCCATAAAGCTCATGGGGGCCTGGAGCTGCCCCACATAACCCGTAAAAGTGATCAGCATACCCAGATTCATCTCCTGCCCCGTTCCGTCCATGACAAAATAAACGCCCAGAGCCCACACCGCCATAGCGGCAAGCTCCCTGGCTGCGCCGTATACAAGCTGGAAATAATTCTGTCTGTATGTAATGGCAATTTCCGCATCCCTCAGCCGTTTATTGCCGGATGCAAAACGCTCTACCTCCCGTTTCTCCTGTCCGAAGCTTTTCACCACCCGGGAGCCTGTAAGGTTGTCGTTAATCAAGCTGTTCAGGGAACGTTCCGCCCGATGCCTGCGGCCAAACATCACCCAAATTTTCGGTCGAAGATATCTGTTTAGTCCAAAAAGCAGCGGCAGCATCACAATCATAATCAGAGCCATCAGCGGGTTCAGCAGAAACATAACCGTCACAGTAACGATCATAGTCAATCCGTGCATCAGAAAAAAGGGCGCGCCGTCCACAAAAAAGCCGGTAATCCGCTCTGCGTCACTGACCACTCTGGTCATCAGACCTCCTGTCTGCCTGCTGCGGTAAAAACTGATGGACAGCTGCCCCATCTTCCGGAACACATCCTTTTTCAGATCGCGCACCACGCTTGTAACCATTTCTACCGTCATAACTCCCTGCAGAATGCGAAAGAACAGCAGCCCCAGTTTTGTAGCCACCATCACCAGCACAAGCAAAAACAGCGCAGTGACAAATTCATTCTTTCCCAGTCCCAGTTCCGCCAGAAAACCCCCGTCCTGTGCCAGCACCCTGTCATAGAGAATATTGCCGTTTAAATAGGGCCACACCAGATTCAGCATGGAAGTTGCCGCAACCGCCAGAAGCATCAGAACAAACTGGAGCCTGTAAGGTCTGAAATACCCGAACACTCTGAAGAATATATTCCGCTTGTCCATACAATTGGGACATACTTTCCGCTCTCTGTCCGGATACATTCTGCCGCATTCAGGACAATATTCCTCACCCTCCTGCTCAAACTCCGGCTCTCTGCCTGCCTTCATCTGTTCCACACCCCGGACAAGCTTAGCCACCCTGCGCTTCTGCAGATGGGTGAACATCTGCAGGCATGTCTCCTTTTCTTCCCATCTGCACACAAGCAGATTACAGCCCACACCGTTTTCAATCCAGAGACGCTCCAGGTTTTCCAAAGGAATCGTCCGCACGCTCCATCCCTCCGGAAGCTTCTCGGAAGGCTCCCCGCCGGCCGTCTGCCTCTCCGGCCCGTTCTCCGCATTTCTTTCCCGTCTGTACTTCCCGTCAATACTGCTCCCCCTGAAGCAGTGAACTCTGTCTTCTGTAACAGGCGCCTGGAAAAGATACAGCGTTTTGCCGGTGAGAATCAGATATCCGTCGGCAAAGTCCCCTGCCGAATCCAGATCCGTCTCTGCTGTAAAAAGGATGTCCTGTTGTCCTAATCCTATGGCCCTGAAATAAGCGCTCACCTGGAAGGGTATGTCGTCATATTTAATATGCACTTTACTTTTCTCCCTTTTCTCTTAACGGTTCTCTTTGATCTGTGTATCTTTTATGCAGACTGTCCTGAATCCGGAGTATTTCCTGTTCAGACCATCCCATATTCAGAGTATTTCCCATTGGGACCATCTTGTCTCCGAACAATAGGATATCCGGTTTTTCTAATCTCCGGATCAACTTGCCTCTTAGCCCTTAAATTTTAATTGTAAACGACATTTCGCAAAATGTCAATCCATATTTTAATCTGTTTTTCAGAGTATCTGTTTTTCAGAGCTGTTTTCGGATTCTGTTTTTCGAATTCTGTTTTTCGGATTCTGTTTTTCGGAGCTGTTTTTCGGATTCTGTTTTTCGGATTGTATTTTAAATTGTTACACGTTCATCTGTTTTATCGGCATCTGTTTTTTCAGATTGTTTTTTTATTTGCAGGCTAATTTTAACCTCCTATTTTATTCTTGTTTTTTGCATCTTGCTTTTTTACAGCCGCATTGTTATACTTTGATTACTTATCTTAAATTCCGTTTCAGCATTCACAGGGAGGTCATTCTTTCATGATTACTTTATTATCGAAACTGTTTGTGAAACACAGAGAAGACACCGCCAGCCCCTCCGTGCGTCAGGCCTACGGCATTTTGTGCGGAGCTGTGGGAATCTTTCTGAACCTTTGTCTCTTCTGCGGAAAATTCCTGGCCGGAACCCTGAGCGGGTCCATTGCCATTACCGCCGACGCCTTCAACAACCTGTCAGACGCAGGTTCCTCCATTATCACACTGGTAGGCTTTAAAATGGCCGGTCAGAAACCGGACCCTCATCATCCCTTCGGACACGGACGAATTGAGTATATATCCGGACTGCTGATATCCGTCATCATCCTGCTTATGGGCCTGGAACTGATAAAAAGCTCTGCGGAAAAAATCATCACTCCGCAGACTCCGGCGTTCTCCCCCTTAATCTTCCTCATATTACTCACTTCCATTCTGGTGAAGTTTTACATGTTCCTGTATAACAGAAACCTGGGGAAAAAACTGGATTCCGCTGCCATGCTGGCCACAGCCACGGACTCTCTCAGCGATACCGTTGCCACAGCGGCAGTGCTGGCCTCCTCTTTGACTACACATTTTACTTCTATTGCCATTGACGGCTGGTGCGGTGTACTGGTAGGTCTCTTTATCTGTTACGCCGGCTTCTCTGCCGCAAGGGATACCATCAGCCCTCTGTTGGGTCAGGCTCCGGACAGGGAATTGGTAAAGCAGATCAATGACATTGTTATGAGTTACGATAATGTCATTGGCATTCACGACCTTATCGTCCACAACTACGGCCCCGGCAGAATCCTGATTTCCCTCCATGCGGAGGTTCCGGCGGACGGACAGCTGCTGGAACTTCACGACATGATTGATACCATTGAACACGAACTGAGAAACCAACTGAACTGCCATGCGGTTATACATATGGACCCTGTGTGCGTGGGTGATGAAGAAACGGCCCGGATGAAAACTCTGGCTGAAGGCTGTATTCGGGAAATCAATCCCCGGCTTACCCTCCACGATTTTCGCATTGTGACAGGTCCCACTCACACAAACCTTATTTTTGACACTGTAGCGCCCTATGATCTGCCGCTGTCCGACAAGGAACTGACACAAAGAATTCAGGCTAAAATACAGGAGAAGGCTCCGAACTGCTTTGCCGTGATTGAAGTGGACAAGCAAATGGTATAGAGAGACACAGGGAATGAAAGCGCATCTTCCTTTCAGGCAACATACAGAATGACAAGATCCAATACCATTGACAGACGTAACGTTTTAAAAGGATAACGATATGAAAAACATGTGCTGCTCCGAACCTGATATGGCCCGCAAAAGAAGAATAGAAGTTCTGGAAAGACGCTACCGAAATGCCGCGCGGGCCTGCTTTGAAAACCGCGTGGCGTATTATCATACCCAAACAGGCGGCCGTTACACTTCCATAACCGTCCGCGATCAGAAAACCCGCTGGGGCAGCTGCTCCTCCAGAGGTACGCTATCCTTTAATTACCGCCTGATCTTTGCTCCCCCAAAAGTACTGGATTATGTAGTTGTTCATGAATTGTGTCATCTGACCCATATGAACCACTCCAAAACTTTCTGGAACATGGTGGCTTCCATAATGCCGGATTACAAATCCCACAGAGAATGGCTCCGAGAACACGGCCATGAACTGACCATAGAAGAACGGCTGAAAAAAACAGCGTCTCTGTCCGATTAAGACAGAGCGCTGTTTTTTCAGGCCAAGCTCCCGGTATCAGCGGTTTTCGTCTACATACAGCTGTACCCTGTTTTGAATTATGTTGGCCACCTCCTGAGCCGATTTCTGCCCGGAGAAGAAGCCTCCCATTTCTTCATTGATTATATTCATTACATTGTTATTGTAATATCTGCTCTTTTTCACAGAAAAGATGTAATTAACTACCTTATCCACCTGAGCCTGGCTCATGGGAGGTATCACAATACTCTCTCCGTTCATATAAATAGTATCATCATAGTATTCCTTTTCTCCGGTCTCCGGGTCCTCCCAAAAAGGCCTCTCCGTAGCCAGCTGTGCATTATCCATAAAGATTTTTTTGTGTATTGACAGAGTCCAGTCCGAGTTCTCCTCCTGATACTCCTCTGTAAGATAATACCGCAGAAATTCCCATGCTCCCTCTTTATAATTGCTCTTGGAAGAAATTGCGTACATATTGCTTGCGCTGACACAGGCTCCCTGCCCGCCCTCCATAGGGAATCCCACATAGCTCACATCCTCTCCGAATCTGCCGTTAACATTGTAATTCAGATCCCGGATGCTATTGATATAAAGCTGCATTAAAATAGTTCTGTTTTCCCGGTACTGCGTCTGCCAGTTACCGCTGCTGTACGAGCTCTTTGCGTATTCCTCATTCTCCTGCGTTTCCGGAAGCGATTTTGCATACTCCATCATGTCAATAAACCGCTGGGAACTGAAATCGCATTTTCCCGTTGCCACATCCACAAAATCGCCTGCGCAATAGCTCATAGCCGTAGAAAAATAGGAATCTCTCGTCATTTCGCCAAACAGGCTGGTCCCCTCCGGCATGGTGGACAGCAGCTGCTCCGCTTCCTGCATTGTCCACTCGGTTCTGTCACCCACAACAGAGGTTTTCCCTGCCATTGTCTGAACACTGAAGGATGGAATTACATAATACAGCGTACCGTCAACAGAATAGGCTTCAAATACATTCTCAACAAACTCAACCTTCGATAATTCCTCGTCCTCTTCAATCAGCTTTCCTATGTCCTCCAGCAGGCCTTTCACCGCATAGTTCTCCATGGGAAGCTCTGACCCAATCAGGATATCCGGCATCTTTCCTGTAGTAATGTCATTGTTCAGCTGAGTTGCTCCTGCAGTCCAGTCCTCATATGTATTAAAAGTGTTGTACTCTCTCAAGACAAGTCTGTAT
>CAMWWF010000217.1 GCA_947177885.1 uncultured Lachnospiraceae bacterium | reverse complement strand
GTGCGGGGCACTGATCTTTATCTGTTGGTAGATGTCTGTAATTATTCTCTGACGTATTCTCTCTGCGGACACGAAAACCATATGTCTCCGGACGACCACTATCAGGATCTAAAACGTATCATTGCTGCCGTGGGCGGCAAGGCGCGCCGTATCACAGTGATCATGCCGTTCCTCTACGAAAGCCGCCAGCACAAAAGGACTTCAAGAGAATCCTTGGACTGTGCGCTGGCACTGCAGGAGCTGGTCAGGATGGGTGTGGACAATATCATCACCTTTGATGCCCATGATCCGCGTGTACAGAACGCAATCCCTCTTTATGGTTTTGAGACGGTACAGCCCGCTTATCAGTTCATCAAGGGATTGCTCCGCAATGTAAAGGATCTAAAACTTGATTCAAGTCATATGATGGTGATCAGCCCTGACGAGGGAGGCATGAACCGCGCCATTTACATAGCAAACGTACTGGGACTGGATATGGGCATGTTCTATAAACGGCGCGATTACACCACGGTTGTCCATGGGCACAACCCTATCGTGGCACACGAATTTCTGGGCACCAGTGTGGAAAACAAGGATATGATCATCATCGATGATATGATTTCCTCCGGAGAGAGTGTTCTGGAAGTCGCCGCCGCCTTAAAGGCGCGTAAAGCGGGGAAGATTTTTGTCTTCTCCACGTTCGGTCTGTTTACCAATGGATTGGACAGGTTTGACAAGGCATATGAATCCGGTATCATCAACCGGGTGTTGACCACTAACCTGATCTACCAGACCCCTGAACTGCTGGAACGCGAATGGTATATCAACTGCGATCTGAGCAAATACATCGCATACATTATTGACACTTTAAATCACGATTCCTCTATCAGCGATCTATTGAATCCAAATGAGAGGATTCAAAGCATTGTTGCAAGATATAAAAACGGTGAGCTGTAAAGCCCACCGTTTTTATGATAAAGATCATAAATTCCTTTCATGTTTCTGCCGTATTTCCACAGAACTGATTTCTAATCTCAGAACGTACCTCACATAATTTGAGATACCTCCTTTCTTTGGTTAACCCTTTTATTATTAGGTTGACATTTCGCCCGTCATACTGTACACTTATATTGTCAACCATATTTTAACAATTGTTGACAATATAAGTATAGCGAGGTGTACATATCATGAAATTCAGTGTGAAACAATTGGCTTTAGCCGGTCTTATGACCGCAGTCATCTGTGTTCTGGGACCTTTGGCCCTGAACATTCCCGTCAGCCCCGTTCCCATTTCTCTGGGAACACTTGCCATATACTTTGTCATTTCCGTGCTGGGTATGAAGCTGGGAACCGTCAGTGTGGTGATCTATATTCTTCTCGGTCTGGCAGGCGTTCCCGTTTTTACAAATTTTACCGGCGGCCCGGCCAAACTGTTCGGTCCTACCGGAGGTTACATAATCGGCTATATTTTTCTCGCACTGATCTGCGGATTCTTTGTAGACAAATTCGGGAAAAATCTTTCCGTTTATTTTGCGGGCATGCTCCTGGGCACTGTGGTGCTTTATATTTTCGGCACCCTCTGGCTGGGATATCAGATGAATCTCACCTTTACCGAAGCCCTGATGGCCGGTGTCATCCCTTATATCCCGGGAGATCTTATCAAACTGATCATTGCAATAACCGTAGGAATCCAGATCCGCAAACGACTGATAAAGGCAGGACTCCTTTCAGCAGACCGATAAAAGAACACTCTGGAAAGCTGCCTCGGTGAACGGACCGCGGCAGCTTCTTCTTGGACACTTTCTCGCAATTTCCCCGAAACCGGGAAACCGATAATGCCTGCTCTCTCAGATCATGCCTTCTTTCAATACGTTATGATCACGCAGTACCTTCTCAATAACGGTTCCCTTGACCACATGGAGAACAGGCTTCTTCAATGCATTCAGCGGGCCGGGAAGTTCAATCTCCAGAGGGGACTTTCCGTCCATCAGCCTGACACTGCTGTCCAGCAGTTCCCGGATATCATAGACGCTTCCCCACACCTCAGGCACACCTCTATCCACTCCCAGCAGGCCATACACCGCTTCCATAGCAGTTCTGACAGAGTACTCGGTAGTAAATACAGTGTCCCTTGGCGTCTCCGCGAATTGCCCTAAAAACGCAAAATTGACACACCCGTCAGGAATCACATCAGGACGATCTCCCTTCGTTCTGGGCATAAAGAACGCGGTGATATAAGGCATCATGGTGGGAACACAGACTGCACTGTCAGCCGCCAGTCCCGGAATTTCCTCCACAGGTACACCCAGATGATAGAGCCATTCCTGTGTGATCTCCTCACCGGTACACTCCCGCATGGGCTTCTTCACAAAATCGCCGGGCACATCCGTAAACAGTCCGTATACCCATACGCATACCTTGTCTTTATCCTGATCCTTAAACTGTCCCTGTCTGTTGATGGTCCAGCTCAGAAGCCAGCCGGAATCCTGACAGCTCACGATACCGCCGGTAACTACCTTGCCGCTCTTAGGATCACGTTTACAGATCTCCGTGATATAAGGAATGATCTTATCGTCCAGAGTGGTAATGGTAGCAGACTCCCAGTTGGTCTTCGCCACATCGGAACAGAACTTCTCAGGATGTCCAAAAGAAGGATCCTGCTTTGCAATATTCTTCCAAAGGTTCCAGCAGCCGCTGGTCCTTACTTCCGCATCCCCGTTAGGCGCATGATGCTGATCACCATATACGGTACCCTCCGTGCAGCTTCCGTTGGTCACAAACACAAGGTCGTTCTCGGTGAGCATGATACCCTTTTCCACGCCCTTCACCCTGCATTCAATCGCCTTTGCCACCTTTTTGTCATCCTTTATCTCAAAGATCACATTGGTCACTTCCGTGTTGAACTGGAAGTCAACGCCTGCCGCCTCCAGATATCTCTGCATGGGGAGGATCAGTGACTCATATTGGTTGTACTTGGTAAACTTCAGTGCGCTGAAATCCGGAAGTCCCGCAATATGATGAATGAATCTCTGAAAATAAAGCTTCATTTCCAATGCGCTGTGCCAGTTTTCAAAAGCGAACATGGTTCTCCAATATAGCCAGAAGGTAGACCCGAACACTTCATCGTCAAATACATCCTCAATCGTCTTGTCGTACAAGTCCTCATCCTTTGTCATGAACAGCTTCATGATCTCCATGCAGCCTTTCTGACTCAGATTGAATCTGCCGTCTGTATGTGCGTCTTTTCCGCGATCCACCGTAGCACGACACAGAGAATAGTTGGGGTCTTCCTTGTTCAGCCAGTAATACTCATCCAACACTGACACACCCGGTGTCTCCAGAGAAGGAATGCTGTGAAACAGATCCCAGAGACATTCGAAATGATTTTCCATCTCACGGCCGCCCCGCATGATGTATCCTCTGGTTGCATCATAGATACCGTCACAGGCTCCTCCGGCAATATCCATTGCCTCCAGAATATGAATATGGGATCCCGGCATCTGTCCGTCGCGTACCAGGAAACACGCCGCTGCCAGGGATGCCAGTCCGCTTCCCACAAGATATGCGTTCTTTTCCTCCACGCCTTCGGGTTTTCCGGGCCTTGCAAACGCTTCATAATTTCCGTTTGTATAGTAGATTCCCTTACTGTTCTTCCGATTTTTGTCCCTCTCCGTATTCCGATATTCCTGACCGGAAGTCTTCACATTCTTTTTTGCTGCAGATGTTCCCGACTGTCGGCGCTTTTTCGCCGCTATCGCCGCCACTCCGGCGCCTGCCGCCACTGCTGCCACTCCAAGTCCTACACCTTTCTTCTTTGCCATATCTGTTACCGCCTTTCCTATACTGTTTGTTCGGTATGTGCTCATGCTTCTTTTTGCTGATTTTGCATCTTTTTGTTTTGCCGTCCGCACACGTCACATTCCTTTTGACTTCATGGCTATATCTTATTCTATCCAATCTGATATTTCTATTTACAAAACAGGCGGAATGATAAAAATTTTATCATTCCGCCTGTTTTGATAAACGACAGCTGCCCATGACCGATCAGAAAACATTTCTAATTATTCTTTGTCTGCTCAAAATTCGAAATGGAATTCGTGATATTTCCGTGCAGAGTAACGCTCAGCTTTCTCACGATCTCCGTGTAATCCTCCTTCATTCCATGTTCGATCCATTCCAACATAATCCCCACAAAACCAAACTTATAGAATTCAGCGATAAACCCTTTATCTTCTCTTGCCAGACCGGTTCCCACACACTTCTCTTCAACTACAGCGGCAATCAGATCAAAGGTCAGCTTATAGAGATAATTCTCAATTTTCTCCCTGCTGATGCTCCGATACACATTGAGAATAAAGGGCTTGTTCTCCAGTACGGCCTCAAAGACCTGCAGGATTCCCTCCTGCCAGGTATCATAGGTCTTCTTGTCCTGAAGCGCACGCCTGCCGTCCTCCACGCACACCCATTCCACCAGATCATAAATATCCTTGAAATGATAATAAAAAGACATCCGGCTGATGCCACAATCTGTAGTCAGATCGTTAATCGTTATCTTATCAATCGGTTTATGCATCAAAAGCTTTTTCAGAGATGCTTCCAATGCCTGCTTCGTCATATTATTCTGCATAAATCGTCTTACTTATCCCGATATCCGTCTACCGGTATGTATCATACAATGAAACCACATTTCCCAGAGAATCGTACATGGTGATCTCTCCACTGTTGACGGGAACCACCACCACAAAGGGCTTTGTAGGATCTATTTCAATGGTTTCCTTTTCCACATTGTCATTCACTTCAATCCTGCATACCTTATCTTCATTCATGGAAAGCAGCGCAATTCCCTTGTCGTCAAAGATCATACCGCGCACACCTTCTCCGATATAGGCATCACTGCCTCCCTGGCTGAAAAAGTAACCGTACGCGGTTCCTTCTCTTTTCATATAGATGGAATAGGTGTAATCCCTTGTATCCTCATCATAAAAGAGCATTGCGCACAATTCATCATTCACTGCCTGCGCCATTTTCCAGTCACCTGCTATGTTCTGTTCCTCTCTGGCATCCTTCTCCAGACTTCCTGCGGCAACTCCGATAATATTGGCATTCCAGATGATGACAAATGCCAGCAGAATGATCACCAGAACACCAAGAAAACCGAATATCTTTTCTGCTTTCACAAAAATACCCTCCATTGTGATTTTTTCGCATTTTGCTCAGTATACCACACCTTATGCCATTTGTCATGCGTTTGCTGTAATTTTTTGGCAGCCGAAGTAATAAATGATAAATAACAGCGTCATGGTGATCTGCCCCGTCGTCACTGCCATTTCGGCACATCCGTACACCATGATCGCGGATAAAAAGGCAGCGCAGACGATACCACACAGATCTTTCCGCATAAGCAGCCGGATCAGACACCACAGATTCCAGATCAGGAACAGTCCGCCGGCAATGATACCATAATCAAACGCGAACTGCAGGAACATGTTATGCGCATGTTCGTAATAGTATCCGTCCGTCATATAGAACCCCGAGACATCCTTACTGTGTCCCCGAAGATTTAAATGTGTAATATAAAAATAATAAATCGTCCTGCGGATACTGATC
>CAMWWF010000216.1 GCA_947177885.1 uncultured Lachnospiraceae bacterium | reverse complement strand
CTCTCCGACTCCTGTCCTTCACCTTACAATACACCACCGCCACCGCCGTACTCACAAACGTCGCCACAATCGCCGGCGCAATAATCCCCGCCGGATTCACACTCCCGTACTGACTCCTTTACGCAATCATATTGACAGGTATCAACTGCAAGGAAGAAATATTCAAAATCAAAAACGTACACATCTCGTTGCTAGCAACACGCTCCCGTTTCCCTTTCTTCCCGCCAGCCGTTTCCGCTCCGCCGTTTACTACAATCCCGTCCGCTTCATACCCCGGCGTCCCTCTCTCCGCCTCCAGCTTCGCCAGTTCTTCCATCGCCTTCAGCCCGGCAGGTGTACAGGCCCAGCCGAGGCCAAGCACATTGGCTATGATGTTAGTGGCTATGTACTCTCTGGCAGGATGCTTCTCAGGGAGTTTGGGGAACATGAATTTCAGAAAGGGAGAAATCCCCCTGGTCAGTTTCTGTACCAGTCCCGCCTTCTGGGCGATTTCCATCAGTCCCATCCAAAGCGCAACCACTCCCGCCATGGTAATGCACAAAGAAATAGCCTCTCCCGCGCTGTCCAGCGCCGCATTTGTGACCGCGCTCATATTTCCGCTGCAAGCCCCGTAGATGACCGCCAACAGGATCATTGCCGCCCAAATAATGTTTAACATAAATCCACCGTCCCTGGTGCAGGATCTGTCCCATCCATTTTCTGTCAAATGAACTTTCGGACAGACCACTTCCATTTTCTTCAATATATGAAAAGGCACCATCGGATATACATCCGGTGATGCCTTTATTTCTCCGGCTTCTGAAAGAAACTCTCTTCACAAACCTGCAATATCAGCCCGCATCATCACTGATCGGTGCTTCTTACAAGGTCCCCTGCGTGAAAAGACTCTTTACATGCTGCACTTCTTCCTCCGTGGCCTTGCTTGCGGGAACGTAATAAGACTTTTCCCTGGCAAGCTGGTACAGCTCTTCCTGTGACTGCTCACAGGCATTACGGAACTGCTTCAAAGTTGTCTTCAGCTCCTTATTCTCGGACTGTGCGATCATGCCCGCATAGCGGGTCAGCTCTCCGTTGATACCTGCAAGGGTATCTGCAACCATAACTTTCTCCTGCATATCTGCCTCCTGATCAATTTAAAAATTTCATCAACTGCTGCTTGTTTTCCATGGCAGACTTAGCGCCCTTCTCAAAGAACTGTTTGATCTGAGGGTCGGTAGCCTGCTGCGCGTATGCCTGCATCTTGCAATGTGTAGTGTCATAGCCGCCGATCAGATGACGCAGGTTCTGCAAGTCCAATTCTGAAATATTTGCCATATCCTTATAACCTCCTTCTAATGTGTTACAAGGATATTGTTGACCCTCAGCACAAAAATATACTTTTTATCTTTTGAATTTCATTTCCTTTTCTTTTATTTTCTGCCAATATCTGTATGTTTTAAATCCACACCTCGCCATTCTCTGCCTTTTATTCCTTAACCTCCTGCTTCTGCCATGTTTTGTTCAACAGCCTTTGCTTAAACGCCTGGACCTTTGCCATATAACGGCTTGTGACCAATGCCCCCATCACAAGACCGCCAAATACAAGCCCCAGTGCAAATGAAGCTATTGCCTCATAGACACCTGTAGACGACAGTCCCAGCATATCTATAACAGCATATACAATAAATGCGATAATTCCTACAATAAATAATCCGCACAGCCTCCTGGAAAACTTCATCTTATCCTGATTCTCATAATCCGCCACGTTTAAAAGTGCCTGCTCTGTTTTCTGATCCATCATCTCATTCTTCCTTTCTCCATCCAAAATTTCTTCAATACTGACATTATAGTAATCGGCGATTTCAATTACCAGATCAAAGTCCGGCATATTCACTCCGTTTTCCCACCGGGAGATACTCCGGTTTGTCACTCCAAACACCTCCGCAAGCTGTTCCTGCGTCAGCTGTTTTTCCCTGCGGAGTTCTTTCAGGAACATTCCGATCTTCTTTTGATCCATGGTTCATTGCCCTCCTTTCGCCATTATCATAACTTTTGGAACGGAAAAAGTACACGACACAAAACGGGAATTTCATATTTTCCGCTATATCGCCACCGACATCACAACGCTCAATGCCCCTGCACCACCTCAAAGAGGGTGCTCACACACCCTCTTTACCATTTCGGAAAGCATTTCACCCGCCTGCTATCCCAAAGGAAATCTTTACAATAAACAAATCCGCATTAAATTCCAGCTCAAACCGTCCCCCACAGGCCTCCGTGAAGCTCTGCGCAATGGAGAGTCCCAGACCGCTTCCGCCGTCCGTCCGGCTCTTATCTCCCCTGACAAAGCGCTCCGTGAAATTTTTATCCTCATCCAGTTCCATGTGAGAGGTATTTTTCACACTGGCAACCGCCAGCTTTCCGTCCGCTTTCAGAGTCACATACACTCTGGAACCGTCCAGGGAATATTTCAGGGCGTTCTGGAACAGATTCTGGAATACGCGATACATCCGTTGGCCGTCGGCCATGATCATCACCGGCTCCTGGGGAAGTTCGGTACGGAAGGACACCCGGCTGTTCTGGATCTCTTCATCCATATCCGCCATGGTCTGTCGCAGCAGCTTTCCGAAATCCAGCATTTCCATATTCATGGGAAGCTCCCCTGATGCCGCCTTGCTCACCGCAAACACATCCTGTACCATATTTTTCAGCCGCTGGGATTTCTCGTCCAGAATCTTCACATAATCCTGTACATGCTCCGGCAGGCCTTCCTCGTTTTTCAAAAACTGTACATAACTGATAATGGATGTCAAAGGGGTCTTAAGGTCGTGGGAGACATTGGCGATCAGCTCTACCTTCATACGCTCGCTCTTCATCTGCTCGTCCACCGCGCCTGCCATACCCTGTCTAATATTCTCCAGCTGTGCCATGGTCCGGCTTAAGTCACTGCCCCACAACGCCGCATCCTCTTCCACGGCGCCCTTACCTGACGATGCACCGCCTCCCTGGATCGCAAGGTTATGCGCCGCACTGTTTTCCACCGTTGAACCATTCCCCGGAGTTCCTCCGGATCCTGCGGCGCTGCCGCTTCCTGACAGAAAAGCGTCTCCTGTGTCGCCGGACACCATGCCGCTTCCACAATTGCCGTCCTCATAAAAGCCGCTGTAGTTCCCCCTGCAGATTTCATCGATACGGCCCGACAGAACATCCATGTCCCTGGCAGCCTTTATATTCTTAGCTCCTACCAGGTAGGCCGCAAGGAAAAAGCAGGCTGTAATGAGCACGCACCACAGAAGGATGCTCCACACATTATAATATCTCCATGCCCCGTAGTCGACCGCGGCCAGCGTACCCACCAGAACCAATATACCGCTGACAATGATCGCCACAAACAGTACTGCATTTCGGCGTACCATTCTCCGGGCCATGGGCAATTTTATTTCTCTTGCGGAAATAGTACGGCCGCATTTTGCGATCAGACCATGCCGCCACCCCTTCCTGTTATGCCGGAGATCATTCCACGAAAGCCAGATCACCCAGAACAGTGCCGACCAGAACAGGGGCGACATATATCGCAGCTCGGAAAGCAGAATGCCTCCATACTCGCTGAGAACCTCCCATTGATAGTCATAGGCATATGCCAGTTCCTTCCAGATTCCATAGCCGTAGCCACTCATCCGGCACTCCCGCCATCCGGCATACAGTACGGCAAGCAAAAGCAGCACCTTACATTCCACCCATATTTTTCCCTGAATGTATGCAATCTTTTCTGCGGATTCCCGGATCCCTTTTCTGCACAGACAGGAGAAAAACAGCAACGCCAGACCGGCGGTCAGGCCGATGAGATTCCAGCGAAGGAGCTTCCCGTCCATTATGCTGTTATACCGCATCCAATACAGAGAATTGTTCTGCTGACGATACCCTCCGCTGTTATCCATTCCTGTGGTATACAGCAACGGCTCCTCTGCTGCGGCCATGCAGATCACAGCCTTTTTCATGTCTTCATCCACCGGGAAATTGCGGTAACCGGGAACATACCAGTCATTACTGTCGTCACGGTAATAGCCGTCCCCGTAGATGTCGATCTCCTTTCCGTCCTTCACGATCCTGACCTTCTCCCCGTCAAAATACAACAGGAAATTATATCCTTCCGGAAGCTGTACGCTGCCTTCCGCCGCCAAAACGTCAGAGTTGGAATACAGCAGCTTCCCGTCATAGGAAATGCTGTAAAGCAGGTTCAGGTCGCCCTTTATATCGGCAAAATACTTTTCCACAAGCTTTTGTTTCCGCTGCTCCAACAGTTCAAGCCTTCGCTTCTGTTCCTCCGTGAGATTTTCCCGATCCCCGGGATCCGTCCCGTCATACCTCTCATACCAGTACTCCCAGTCGTTTCCATCATACCCCCAGTCATCCCAGTACCCATAGTAGTCCCAGTCAGTCCCCTCCCAGATCTCTGTACCCTGCATCTCGGTTGCCTCCGCTTCCCTCAACGCAAGTTCCTCTTCCCAAGAATAGAGTTCGTCGCTCCATCCGCTGTCAAAATACCCGCTGCCATAATAATACCAGTTCCCCGGACAGCCGTTGACAGCTACGGACAGAAAGCTCTCCAACCGATTCGTCATATAATTCTGAAAACTCCAGGTCTGCTGATAATCATCTTCCAGCAGATTCCCGGTTCGCCAATAGGACAGCTTTTCCGGCATACGCCGCAGCAGCCCGGAAGCATTCCAGATCGTCAGGCTCACTCCCAGAAAAAAGACCACAAAACAAAGTACTTTTTTAATGCTTTTCCATTTTGTATCCAATGCCCCACACCACCTTTAAATATTCTGGCTCTTTTGGATTCAGCTCCATTTTTTCGCGAATGCGGCGGATATGCACCATGACCGTATTTTCGGAGGCAAAAGCATCCTCATCCCACACCCGGCGGTAGATCTCCTCCGCAGGAAATACACGTCCGGGATTGCGCATGAAAAGGTCTACGATACCGGTCTCCTTGGCGGTCAGCTTTACAGGCTCACCGTCGGCATAAAGGACCTTCTCGTCCGTGCGATATAACAGTCTGCCGTTTCGGATCTCCCCGATCCGGCTGCCCGCGTGAATGTCTCCCAGACAAGTATACCTGCGCAGCTGGCTTTTCACCCGGGCCGCCAGCTCCTGAGGGTTATAAGGTTTGGCCACATAATCGTCCGCTCCCATGGACAGCCCCAGTACCTTGTCGGTGTCCTCACTCTTGGCGCTTAAGACAATGACCGGAATATTCTGCTTCTCCCTGATGCGCATCAAAGCCGACAGACCGTCCAGCTTCGGCATCATCACATCAATGAGCACCAGCCTGACCGGATGCGTTGCCAGCACATCCAATGCCTGCATACCATCATAGGCTTTCAGCACCTCATATCCCTCGCCCTCCAGCAGAATGCTGATGGCTTTCACAATTTCCCTGTCATCATCCACAACCAATATACATTCGCTCATACCTTTTCCAGACCTCCGTGATACTTCCTGTGGTATCCTTAAGCTGTATCCTTAAGCTGGTACCATAATACCTCTCCTTTTTTACAGATCAGTATAGGGTTTTCTTACAGATTTCTTACAAATCCTCTATTCCACTCCAATATACGAACGGCTGACAGGATCAA
>CAMWWF010000215.1 GCA_947177885.1 uncultured Lachnospiraceae bacterium | reverse complement strand
CCAGCGAGACGGTTCTGATCCTTTCGGCGGAGACGGAGGAGAACACCTCTGTAAATGGACATATCACCGTCGCGACGAGAGCGGAAATGCCGGCAGCGAGAAGGGAACAGTATGTTGACTGGACAGGTCGATTCACTCCGGAGGAGAAGAAAGAAAACGAAGCAGGCTATATCTGTCACTGCAAGGCGTCGGATCTGGGGGATACGACAGGTTTCTCTGTAACCGGTTCCGAGATGGTGGAATGTTACTGCAACGGGCAGTTTGTGGATGTCAGCTTCTGGGGAAAACATTATTTTGACCTGGCGGGCCGTTTACAGGAGGATGACAATGAAATCAGGATCGTCTGTACCGGAAATGCGGCAAATATTTATGAGAATGCCGGGATCGCTTTCGGGTTGGAATGCCGGGATTGATTTCGCGGGAAGAGTACCGGGACGGCTTGCATGAAAATAATAGAGAGGGAAAGAAGGGCACAGAGGCAGGAAATACCTGTTTCTGCGTTTCTTGAGGAAAGCCGGGAAGCCGCATAAACAGGCGAATTCCCGGCTTTTAGAGTGTTCCCGGGGAGGAGATCGGTGCGGTGGATCATGCTCTGACAACTGCAGGTCATACCCCAAAAAGTGCAAAGTATTCCAGTCGGGTTGCTATTGTGTGTTGTTCTGATATAGTTAATTTTGCCCCGAATTTCGACCCTCGACCCAATGGAAAAGAGGGGTGTAAATAGCGGATTTGTGGACAGCATATGAGTAATATGGAGGAGTAGCGGAAAATTTATGAAAAATACACAATTTGATGAGGCGCGGAAGATCTGGGAATTTTATGAGGAATTGAATGAAATCGTATATGTTGCGGATATGGACAGCCATGAGTTGGTCTATATGAACAGACTGGCAAGAGAGTTATATGGTATGCGGTCGTTGGAGGAAATAAAAGGGAAAAAATGTCATGAGGTTATTTCGGACAGTCTGAATCCCTGCGCAGTGTGTAATGATAAAAGACTGGAGCCGGGAAAATTTTTGGAGGAAGTATGCTACAGGCCGGTCATTGGGAAAAAGTTGATGCTGAAGAATACCATATTGGAAGCGGACGGAAGAAGATACCGCTTTGAGCTTGCTGTCAATATCGGAGAATGGAGCGGGGTGGTAAGGAAATATGAATTGAACGAAGCCATGATCAATGAGGGGCTGCGGATCGCATTGTCCGCATCTACGCCGGAGCAATCCATAGAAGTGCTGATGGAATACATCGGACAGTTTTTTAAGAGCGAGAGGGCTTATGTTTTCGAGGATCTGGGAAACGGGATCTGTCAAAATACATACGAATGGTGCGCGGACGGAGTCGCACCGCAGAAGGAGAAACTGCAGGAGGTGCCTGTTGAGGTAGTGTCCATGTGGTATCAGAGATTCCTGAACGATAAAAGCGTTATTATAGGCAGTGTGGAAAGCATCCGTGAAAAAGAACCTGGTATATATGAATATTTAAAACCGCAGAATATTTCATCACTGGTGGTGAGTCCTCTGATCAGTGAGAAGAAGATCATCGGCTTCTACGGCGTTGACAATCCGCCCGGGGAGCTTCTATATAATATTACGTATACGCTTCAGATTCTGGGGTATTTTCTGGTCAGCATCCTTCGGCGGCGGAATCTGGTCAGGCGGCTGGAGGAAATGTGCTTTTTGGATCAGCTGACGGGAATCGGCAACCGGCATGCCATGAATGATGCCGTTTCGAAGGTGGTAGTGGAAAAGAGCATCGGGATCCTGTACTGCGATGTAATGGGCTTAAAAAGAGAAAATGATTCCATGGGGCACGGAGCGGGAGACGCGCTTTTGATCCGGGCAAGCGAATGCCTGAGGAGAGCGTTTGGCGAGTATGCCCTGTTTCGTGTGGGTGGGGACGAATTTCTCGTTTTGTGTGAAGGGATCTCCCGGGAAGAGCTGCGGGAAAGAGTGGAAGCGGTGAAAGAGGATATGTGCAGGTCAAATGCAAGGATGGCGCTCGGATCTGTATGGCGCGAGGACGGGAAAGAAGACATGGATGAGCTGATCGCCGAAGCAGACCGGCTGATGTATGCGTATAAGATGGAATGGTATGCGAAAAGATCCGGTATTTTGCAGGAAAAGGAGAGATGATCATATGTTGGGTGGTCCGGTGTATATAGCATTTATTCGGTTTGCAATAAGCCTGGCGGGAGTGATTCTGTTGTTTTCCGAAATGAGCGAATCGCGGTTCAACAGGAGAAAAACCATTGTCTGTTACGGGGGATTCAGTGCGGTTTTGCTTTGCCTGGCCTGTATCTGGTATGTGGTGGACTGGGAAAGCTGTGTGCGGATCGTGGCATTTGCAATGTATATGTGTTTTATGATGTTTGCCCTCTTTATGAGCAGTGATTCGGTTTACCTGTCCGTCTATAAGCTGGCGCTGACCTTTTACCTGCTGGCCGTATTTCTGATCGGCGGGCTGGAGGTTTCCATTATTTTCTTTGACAGGAATGTGTGGGCGGATATTATAGTCCGCATTCTGCTTATTCTGCTTATGACACTGCTGATAGAAAAGAGGCTGAAGAACCCCATCAGGGATTTCAGCGAATATGTGGAGAAAGAGGTAGACAAGTTCAGCGTCGCCGTTATGATCATCAGCATTCTGTTCGGGATCGCGTATATACTGAATCCCAGTCTCAGTGTGGATACCGGGTATCGCTTTTTTCAGATCATTACCAATTTTGTTCTCACAGGAACGCTGCAGCTTCTTATGTTCCGGTTCTATCTGCATATCGGTAAAGAGAGGGAGTATGAGAGAGAAAACCAACTGATACAGATGAATCACAGGCTTTTGGAGCGGCAGATGGAAATCCTGGAAGAGTCCGTGGAATCAGGCAGGCGGCTCCGTCATGACATAAGACATCATAATGCGGTGATAGCGGAGTATATACGTCGGGATCAGAAGGAAGAGGTGCTGAGGTTCCTCAGGGAGTATGGCGAGGAAACGGATCAGGGCATGGAGGGGATGATCTGTGCCAATGCCGCCGTCAATAATATACTTTCGGCATACACCGGCAAGGCCAGAAAAGAGCAGATCAGGGTCAGGCTTGACGTTGAGATCGGAAAGGATCTGGCTATACCGAATATCGATCTGGTAGCAATTCTTGCAAATGCCTATGAAAATGCAATCTATGCCTGCATGGAAGTGAAGAAACAATCGGACGAGCGGGAATGTTTTATTCATATTATGATCAAAAAGAGAAAAAACAAGCTGATCATCTATTGCAGCAATACCTGCAGAATGGAAACAAAGCTGAAGGACGGGAAGCCGAAAACGGAATTTACGGGAGGTATCGGTGTCTCGAGCATTGTCAAGACGGCGGAAAAGTACGATGGGGAATGTGATTTTAAAAATGACAACGGCGTGTTTGTTTTCAGACTGGTCATGAACATACCGTCAGATCTATAGTCGAAATCGTCTCCCGGAATCTCTGGTGCCTGAGCCTGCGAAGAGATTTCCACCTGTGCGGTTGTGCACAGACTTATGACGGATACACAATGTGTATTTCGGACGCGGCATGTGTATGGATCCGAACCGCGCGCTGATGACGGGAAATCGGCCACAGAAACAGGTGCGGAATCAGCAAAAGAAGTCTTCGTAAAGCATCAGTAAAAGGGAGATGGAGATTCCGGGAGTCTATCAGACAAAAAGCAGGGAGGAAAACAATGTATCAGATAGCGCTCTGTGACGACGAGACGACAGAACTGGAAAAAACAGAAAATTGGCTGAGTGACTATGAGAAAAAGAACCCCGGTACGGAATTTATGACCCGGTGTTTTGAAAATGCAGACGAACTGCTTCGGCTGGTCAGGGAGAAAAGTTATATGCCCGATCTGGTATTTATGGATATTTATATGCCGGGGAAAAAGCAAAATCCATATCCTTTGGGGATGGAAGCGGCAAGGGAACTTCGCAGGATGAATTACAGAGGAAAGATCGTCTTCCTTACCACATCCAGGGAGTATGCATTGGAGGCTTTCGATGTGGAGGCATTGCAGTATCTGGTAAAACCGGTGTCGGAAGAAAAATTGTTTTCTGTGCTCAACAGTTTACTGAAAGATATAGAGGAGGAACGAAAGAGATATATTCTGCTACGGATTGAGGGGAAGCTTGTGAGAGTGGCGTTGAATGACATTGTGTACTGCGAGGCACAGGGGAAGACTCAGCGCCTGTATCTCGCGGACGGCATGCAGTGCATCCTGCGAATGACCATGACGGAGCTTTACGAACAGCTCTCGCAATGCCGGGAGTTTGTGAGGATCGGTGTTGCCTTTATCGTCAATCTCGGATATATCGGCAGTCTCAATGCCAAGGAGATCTGTATGGATAACGGAATGAAGATCTATCTGCCGAGAGGTACGTACAAAGGATTAAGGGAACAGTACTTTAACTATTATTGCGGGGAATGTGAATAGGCGGAAATATGTTACGGGAAGTAATGAGAGACTGCAGAAATGCAGTCTCTTTTCCGTTAAATATTATATCAGCTCCGTCAACACGAAGATCTCTCCGTGTCTGCATCATACAAAAAAATATTAACGGCTATTAATGATTAACGATAATTGACCGATATACATAGTGCCAGATGAAAAAGAAAGAGAGGCAGAGATATGGCAAAGGAAGAGATTACACCGAGTGAATGGCAGATCATGGAAGTTCTTTGGGCAAGTGATACACCGCTGACCTCATCCGAGGTTTATAACAGGATGAGGGGGAATGGGGATATGTCGATGAGGATGGTGCGGGTGTTGATGAACCGTCTGAACCGCAAAGATATCCTTGGATACACCGTGGATGAGCATGATTCAAGGGTTTACCACTACTATGTGCTGAAGCAAAAGGAGGAATGCGTGAAGGAGAAAAGCAGGAAGTTTGTGGACAGTTATTTTTCCGGAAGCGGGACAAATGCAATGGCGGCGCTGCTACAGAGCTTCGCACTGACGGATGAGCAGATTAAGGAACTGGAGGAGATTCTGGAGAAAAGCAAGGGGCAGAATGCGGAATCCTCAGATAAAAAGGAGTGATGGCTATGCTCGACTGGCCACGGATTGGCAGCTTTCTGGATTTATGCGCAGTATATCTGACAACACAGCTTGTGCGGTGCGCCGCCTTTTCACTTGTACTGACCGGGCTTGTGATGCTGCTCCGGAAAATGCTTTTTTCAGAACGGATTTTTTTGAAAGGGATGCTATGGGCAGTATTTCTGGTCACCCCATTTCTTGGGAAGCTGAAGCTGTTTTATGAAAATGCAGCCATATGTAAGGCGACATGGTGGATGACAAAGGGAACTATGTCCTGCCTGTGGGGTGGCCGTATTTATACAATGGGTATTCTGGTAGCCGTTATCTGTGTCTTTGGAAAGCGGCTGCGCCTTCGGAGGCTGGTTGCCGGAATGGAAAAAGTCTTTTTTGATGGCATCAGGATCAGTGTTACTGACATGAATATTACGCCATTCACAATCGGCCTGCTGAAACCGAAGATTGTCCTGCCAAAAACAATGGCGGACAGCTACAGCCGGGAGGAATTAAAAGCCATTATACAGCATGAGCAGACACATATCCGGTTAGGGCATTTATGGTTCGGGCTTG
>CAMWWF010000214.1 GCA_947177885.1 uncultured Lachnospiraceae bacterium | reverse complement strand
CCTTCGCAACCAGGGCAAGATGTGGCACAGTATATTGCCCAGGTTGCGAAGGAGAATAATGCGGAGCTGAGCATCAGCAGGTTTGTTCGTTTTGAGACCGGCGAAGGTCTGGAAAAGAAGAGTGAGGACTTTGCGGCTGAGGTTGCAGCACAGTTAGGTTAACAGGTTGTTTCCAGTGTCCCACAGTTGTCGTAAGATGACTGTGGGATTTTTTGGTAGACAAAAGAAATGGGAATTGGTATCATATATCAGGAGAGAATCGGACGGATGGGGGGCGGCGGTGTGTTCTATTTATTTCTGACGGTGCAGATCATTGTCATATGTTTGATCTTTGCGGTGCTGGGATTATTGACCGGCGGAGAGGGATCAAAGGAACAGAAGCTGATGATTTTCTTTATGGGCGGTTCCCTGATACAAAATGCGGCATACCTTTTTGAACTCACGTCAAGGACCATGGAGGAGGCGGTGATCGCTACCAAAATGGAGTATCTGGGTTCGACTTTCATTGCGGTGCTCTACTGTAAATTCATGTTCAACTACTGCTATGAAAAGGAACCTGAGATATTGCTCAGGATCATATCATACATAAATATTTTCGTGCTGATCTCCGTGCTCACCTGTGATCATCATACCTTTTTTTACAAAAGGATAGAGTGGGTCACTGAGGGCGGTGCACATCCTCACCTGGAGCTGAGCTATGGACCGGGATTCGTGCTCTTCTGGGTGTTTTCCTGTGTCGTACCCTATATGTTATCCGTGTATGCCCTGACGCGCGCTCTGATCAATAAGGCGAATAAAATGCTGATCAGAAGGTATAAGACCTTTTTTATACTTTCCCTGTTGCCGATGGTGTCTTTATGGATATATACTTCGAAGTATATTGTGGAGTATGATTTCACCCCTCTCGCGTTGGGCATCATGCTGTCGGCGGTAGTGCTGCTCATATGGAGCCGGAGAAATTACGATTTCGGACGTATGGCGGCGGAGGTGGTGCTGAGAGCCATGGATGACGGTGTTATCATGGTGGATGACAAGAGGCAGATCGTCAGCTATAACCCTGCGGCCGCGGAGGTATTTACGGAGCTGAGCTTTCAGACCATGGGTGACAGCATAGAAGATATGGAGGACTTTCCGGAGGATATTCTGAATGAAGAGTCCAAGAGTGAGTTCAGCCTGAACAATCATTATTACGAGAGCCATGTGCGGCGCATCCTGAGCCGGAAGGGGAGATTGCAGGGATATGTGATCCTGGTGCTGGATGTGACGGAGACCAGGAACTATATGGAAGAGATCAAGCGCGTCAGCGAGCAGGCGGAGCGTGCGAATACGGCAAAGAGCGAGTTTCTTGCGAATATGTCCCATGAGATACGGACACCCATGAATGCGATCATAGGTCTCAGTGATATCATCATGGAGGAGAGCCGGGGGCGCAGAGTTTACAATTATGCTTCCGATATCCAGTCGGCATCCAAGAATCTGCTGACCCTGATCAATGACATTCTGGACCTGTCCAAGGTGGAAGCGGGCAGGATGGAGCTTGTGCCGGTCAATTATTATCTGAAGACCACAGTGGACGATGTGGTGAATATGATGGAAATCGCGGCATCCCAGAGGAAGCTTTCCCTGCAGTGCGAGTATGATATGAGTCTTCCCTGTCAGCTGCACGGTGACGACGGAAGGATCAAACAGATACTGATCAACATCATGAACAATGCGGTGAAATTCACGAAGCAGGGATTTGTGAAGGTCTCGGTGAGCGGACTGCCTACGGAGAAGAAAAGTACCGTCAATCTGGTGCTGAAGATACAGGACAGCGGCGTGGGGATCAAGCCGGAAAATCTTCAGAAGATCTTTGAGGACTTTAAGCAGGTGGATTCCAAGCGCAACCGCGGTGTGGAAGGCACCGGACTGGGGCTGGCCATCACCCGCAGGCTGGTGGAGATGATGAAAGGTACCATCGGGGTGGAAAGTGTCTATGGCGAGGGAACGACCTTTACCGTGACCATCCCCCAGAGGATCGTGGATACCCGTACTCTGGCAGAAATGCCGGAGCAGCCGGGGAAAAAGGTCACGGAACAGGTGGAAACCTTTGTGGTCAGCAACTACAGTGTGCTTGTGGTGGACGACAATGTGATCAACCGGAAGGTTGCGTTGGGTTTTCTGAAAAACTATGAGTTTGAAATGACGGAAGCCGGGAGCGGCCGGGAGGCCATCGATCTTGTTAAGAAGAATAAATATAACCTGATATTCATGGATCATATGATGCCGGAGATGGATGGGGTGGAAGCGGTACAGATCATAAGGAGCGAGTGCGGGGCCAACGGAAGGGCGCCGGTGATCATAGCTTTGACGGCCAATGCCATGGGCGGTGTCAGGGAGATGTTTCTGAAGAACGGCTTTCAGGACTTTATAGCAAAGCCCCTTGACAGGAAGCAGCTGAATGATGTTCTGTCAAAATGGATCCCCAGTGCTTACAAGAAAATGCGCAGACCTGAGGACAGAGAGGCGGTATTGAAACCGCGGATCGAATATGAGGATATCGTGATCGAGGGGATCGATATCGGGGAAGCCGTGAAGCACCACTCCGGCGGAACGGAAGATTTCCTGGAGCTGCTGAATCTGTACTGTCTGGACGGAAAGCGCAAGGTAGGTCTGCTGCAGGAGCTTCTGCAGAAAGCGGATTATGCCAATTATGGCATTGAGGTCCACGGGCTGAAAAGCGCGTCCGCCAATATAGGCGCCATGCAGCTGTCGGCGCAGGCGCGGGAGCATGAACAGGCTGTGAACCGGGGAGATATTGATTTCGTGCGGAAACATTTCGGGGAACTGTTGTCCTGCTACGGTGCACAGGTGTCCGAGATCAATAAGTATCTGGATGCCAGAAATGCGGTTACCCGTGTGGAAGATCAGGACATGGGAGCCGGTATAGACCAGAAAGCGCTTCTCAGGGAGATCAGAGGGGCACTGGACAGTGTGGAGAATTTCCGCTCCAAGGAATGCGCCCGCAGAGTGGAGGAGCTGTTAAAGTACGACCTTGATCAGGGTGTGGAGGCGAGACTGAAGGAAGTGCAGGAACAGCTGAAAATGTATGAAGACGATGTGGTAGAGCGGCTGTTGAGGGAATTGCTGGACTGGCTGGAAGCATCCGGTGAAGATATGTAGCCGGGACGGAAACGGTTCCGCCGGCGCCGCTGTGAACGCAGCCAACGTTCACCTGTCAGTCACAGGTACGGTCAGGGCGGATGCGGAACTGGAATAATGGAGGATAGAATGGAAAGTAGAATGCGTATTCTGGCAGTGGATGACAATATCATCAATCTGGCCACTATTGAACAGGAATTAAAGTCAAAGTATGAGGTCATTACCGTAAATTCCGGTGCCCGCGCCATCCGGTTTCTGAGCAAGGAAAAGCCGGAGTTGGTCCTTTTGGATATACAGATGGCAGCTATGGACGGTCTTGAGACATTGCGCAAGATCCGTGAATTGAAGAACGGCACCGACATTCCGGTCATCATGCTGACTGCCAGAAAGGACAGAGAGACCGTTATCGAGGGTACGAAGCTGGGCATCATGGACTATGTGGTAAAGCCCTTCGATGCCCAGGATCTTCACTACAGGATCGAGCGTGCGCTGAAGAAGGCGGGAGTGATCCCACCCGATCCGGGGCCGTAAAGGAATGTGCATTATCCGGCTTACGGAGCTGTCAGTACCCAGCCGTTGAACCAGCGGAGCCAATGATCCACATAGGAGGAGTCTGCCGGCTGACCGGACAGCACGGGATAGAATAGGAGGAACAGGATAAAGGCGGCTGTGCCGTACAGAATGGCCAGTGAGGGGAAAACCTGTGCCGGTGGTCTGTGTGTGTCCGATCGGGAAAATGTTCCCCTATGTCCGGTCAGCTGCATAAGGCTGTAGACGATCATCAGCGTCACAAAAGCCACGCTGGGAAAATAGTGGTAGATAAACGTGATCCGCGTCACAAAGAACCAGGGCAGATACTGCGCCAGATAGCCGACCAGCAGGAAGGCTGCAGTCCTGTCCTTTTTCTTTGCCCAGAGCAGGAGCATGTACAGGGCGGCAGGGATGCCGGGCCACCATACGAGGGGATTGCCGAAAGTGCTGATACCCTCCCTGAGTCCGCCTGCGCCGTAGGTTCCGCTGACAATGGAGGAGTAATACCAGACGGGCCGCTTCATCACGGGCCATTCATACCAGGGGGAGGAATAAGGATGAGTGGCTTCCAGTGTGCTGTGATAGCTGTACATGGAGGTCTGATTGTGCAGCATGCGGGAAAAAAGTCCTTCGTCCGTATGGTCCGCAAACGGCAGATAGGACAGCAGATAGATCAGGGCAGGTATTCCCACGAAAAAGAGCAGACAGAAACAGAGGGTCTTTACCGTGTGGGGAAAGAACACTCTCAAAATATGGGCATGTTCCATTCCGCTGTCTGACCCTTCCGGTGAAGCCTTTGCATAACAGTATTCCCGGTATCTGCGGAGGAGAACGGCGAAGAAGATCACAGCCAGTCCCGCTCCCGCGTATATTCCCGTCCATTTGCAGGCGATCCCCAGCCCCATACACACACCGCAGGCTCCCAGCGGAAGGAAAGTTCTGGAGAGCGGGGTGTCATAAAAGCTCTTTTTGCAATAGCAGTACATGAAGAAGTACATCAGCAGAACGAAAAATGTGATATACACATCGATAGTGGCGATCCTCGTCTGGGTAAAGTGCATGAAGTCAAAGGTGAAAAGAACACAGGTGAGTGCAGCTGCAGGTGTGCTCCCGGTCAGTGCTTTCCCAAACAGATAAATGGCAGGGACCATGAGGATGCCGAGGAGAGTGCCTGCGATGCGCCACCCGAAGGGATTCATGCCAAACAGGGCAACGCCTGCGGAAATAATGATCTTTCCCAGAGGCGGGTGAGTGGTCTCATAAGTGGTCAGCCCGTGCAGAAATTCATAGGCGGTGCGTCCATGATAGATCTCGTCGAAATACATGCTGTTCCGGAAGCTGACACGGGCAGGATAGAGGGACTGTTCGTCAAACAGGGCGGGATAGTCGGAGGCATTTAGGGGAGTCAGCATATTACCGTCCTGATCCAGAAAGACCAGCTCCAACAGAGAAGCGGAATTGTCTGTGAGTGTCAGACGGATACAGTCATCGGATGGATCCAGTGCGTTTTCCTGCCATGTGAAGACATTTTCGAAGGTGACGGTCTGCGTATCCGGTGACCATTCGTCATCGTACAGCCCCTTGGTCTCCACGATGAAATTCCGGTTGTGACCGGGGGCGATATAGCAGGCAACAGAAGTAACCCCCCGGCCGGGCTCCGCATTTTCAAAACGAACCGTGACGGATTCACCGTAAGTCATGTCATAACGGCTTTCGGGGGCGGAGGTGTCACCCAGGTCATACAGGGCAAAACAGCTGTAGAGCAAGGTGACGGCTGTCGTCAGGATAAGGTCGGCTCCTGTGAAGGAGAGTACTCTTTGAGAGGGACGCGGGGCGCAGCTGCCGGGGGCAGGAGTGGAGGACGCCGGCGGGGAGACGGAGCCGGGGGCAGTGGCCTGGGAGACAGACCCGGCCGGGGAGCTGTTCTGCAATACGGCATCCTGCCTGCAGCAATACTGCGGTACGGCATAGC
>CAMWWF010000213.1 GCA_947177885.1 uncultured Lachnospiraceae bacterium | reverse complement strand
TGAGTCAGATGTGTCTAACAGAGACATATCCCAGAATCACTATCAGCGAAAAGATAAAGCTGACAGCGGCCGCTTAAACTATAAGTCTTCTCTCCAGATGTCTGTCAATACGTTTCAGCAATATATATATGGCTGCCGCACAGAACACAGACATCACATTGAAGTCCGGATATCCGCTTCCGGTCAGTTCCAGCAGGTAGCTTACCCCACAGGTTCCCAGAAAAGACAATATGATCGGAATGATCCGTTCTCCCATCTTCGATATTCTGCTCATTCCATATCCTCCCGGTAATTTATTTAGTGATCGTCTAACAAGTATATCACACTTTTTGCAGTACTACCTGTCGCTTTTGCCTTTTTGTATATTTTGCACAATTTGACAGGCAATTTCGATTCCGTTTTATAACATTCACCAAGTTTTTACACCTCGTTCATACTTTGTTCATATTTGAATGATATAATTTATTTACAGTAAAGAACAGATAATTAGATAATTTTTTCATAATAGCCCAGATGCCGAAAGGTGTCTGGGCACTCCTCAGTTTGGGGCATAATTCATATTCTAAGATTGCTGCTGTTCAGAACCCAATACCATATTCGGGAAGAAAATGTTCCCACCGATACGTGAAAGGAATCAGCTTATGAAGATACATTGGAAAAAATGGATCCGAATGCCGGAATTCCGGCTGGCGCTTATTTTCCTGGCCAGCAGTCTGGTCAGGCTGTTATGTCTGAAAGACAATCCCATGGGCCTGCATCAGGATGAAGCGTATTCCGCATACAATTCCTGGGCCGTCATGAACTATGGGATCGACTCCTTCGGGTATACCAGACCCGTATACTATACCGTCTGGGGCAGCGGCATGAATGTGCTCTACTCCTATTTTACCATGCCGTTTTTTGCATTGTTCGGTGTATCCGTAACAACGATACGGCTTCCCCAGGCAATTTTGGGATGCCTCTCGATCCTTGTGGTATACGGCCTTGGAAAGGAAATGTTCCGCTCAGAGCAGGCGGGCCTGTTTTTCTCTTTTCTTCTGGCAGTCAATCCATGGCACATACAGCAGTCACGTTTTGGTCTGGAATCCAACCTGGCGGTTCCGCTGCTTCTGACGGCCATGTTCTTTTTTTGCCGTTATCTGAACGGCAGGAAAAGAAGTCTCTGGGCGGCATCCTTTTTCTGGGGACTGACCTTATACAGTTATGCGCTCACCTGGCTGCTGATCCCCCTGATCCTTTTGGCCAGCCTGTTCTTTTTCCGTAAAAAGATCACTTTTGACAGAACTTTTTTCCTGTGTTTTCTCATGCTGTTCCTCATGGCTCTGCCGCTGTTTTTATTTTTGGCGGTGAATTTCGGGCTGATACCGGAGATCCGGACGGAACTGATCTCCATTCCGAAACTGCCCGCACTCAGAACGGGGGAAATGACCTTTCATACCTGGGTCGTCAAACAGCGGATCCTTTCCCTTGTGACGATGCTCTTCCGACAGTATGACGACAGGTGGTGGATCAGCAACGCAACGGTTGGCTCTTATTATTATATCTCCACCCCATTCATTCTGCTCGGACTTTTCTCTCACATAAAAATATTTTTCCGGTGGCTGTTCCGGAAAGAGGAACTGCCGATGCACTTCCTCGCGGCCATATGGTTTTTCGCAGCCTTTCTGGTCGGATGCAGTATCGATCATGTATACTTTCACAAGGTAAATTACATTCATATTCCCATCATCCTGTACGGCGGCATGGGAATATTGTGCCTGGGACGAATCCTGCGAAAGGCAAAGCCGGTCCTGGTCACAGCCGTATGCCTGTACTCCGCCTGCTTTGGCTATTATATTTATTCTCAGGCCTCCTACCCTGTGGACTACAGCTCTTACGGGAATCCCTGGGTTTCCCACATGAACTGGTATCGATATGAGGACGCCCTGGCCTGTGCCCAGTCGCTTACCGACGGGAAGATATCCGTGTTTGCGCTGAATTATGCCAACATTATGCTGTATGACAGGATTTCGCCTTATGAATTCATGGATACCGCGGAATACGAAGGCGATCTCCAGTTTATGGAGTTAACGCACTTCGGGAGATATTACATGGGAATGAACCCTCCGGAGGATGCCGAACTAAGGAAGACGGATACCACCGTATACGTCTATCCGTACGGCTTGGAGGAAAGTTTCAGGGAACGCGGTTATGTGACGGTTCATGCCGACGCATGCTACGGCGTGGCATATCGGGAGGAAATATACGGAATCAATGGAATAATCCCCCTTGAAGAAGTATCCGGAAATAATCGATCCCGCAGATCAGATGCAGGCCATATACGCCCCACTGAGCCGCCAGCTGCCACACCGGCTGTCCGTGGCGCAGCGTATTTTTAGCCAAAACGACCAGGCTCACCGCATAGGCAAAGAAAAGACCATACATGTATCCCCAGGAAAAATTCACATGAGCCAGACGATAACCTTTCTCATACAGAAAGGTCAGTGTCAACAGCCCTGCCAGAAAAAACTGCCATGAAAATTTCAGCAGATCGGAAATCCGTCTCTGCAGCAGACCGAACAGAAGCACTGTCAGAGGAAATGCCATTCCCAGCAGGATGGACAGCGGAACATGATCCGACAGCATGGACCAGGCTGTCAGAAACCCAAATCCCACGCCGCCGTCCGAAACACGGTCAGACCGGAAGACGCTTCCAAACTGATATATCAGCACCAGAAAGGTGGGAACAAACCAGATGCCCATCTGAAAAAACGCCCTGATCTTCCGAAAGCGGCAGCGCACAAGCCTCCACAGCATAATGATACCGGCAGCGCTGACAAGCACCAGAGTAAAGCTGGGTTTTGCCAGAGTGGTAAGAAGCAGAAAAAGGGAAAAGCAGAGATACCTGGTGTGGAACCACCTATCCTCTTTCTCATAGAAGGTCAAAATATCCGCAAACAGAAAAAATGCCGGAACGGAAAGAGAACGCGCCGTCAGATAAGTCGCATTATGGTAGGGGTTGGGCGTAAAGGTTCCCAGATAGCGATAGAGAAATCCCTCCTCAAACTCATGGTAATGCCCCAGCCAGGTGAGAGGGTATAACATGGATGCAAATAAAAGCGAAAAGACAAGCAAAGTGGAGAGTATCCCTCTCCCGGCAGAGTCGGCGTCCCCTGCCTTCAGGAAACGGTCAAAACAATATTTCAGGGCAAGGGGAGTCAGGCCATTCCACAGAGTTACCGCCAGCGCCATGGCATGGGCCGGTGAAGTAAAGAGCAGAAAAAGCCTTCCCGTCAGAAACAATATGGGGTAGGGGAAATCATAACCGGTATCCAGCCCCTGCATCTCATCGATATAGGGAGCAATATCCGAAGCGTACCTTCCGCCGTAACCCACAGTCTGCCGATGAAACAGGAACAATGTTACGGTCAGATAAGCGAACAGCAAAAGCAGAAAGAACAAAATATTTTGAAGCATTACTTTCCTTCCTGCAGTCATGAACAGAACCTCCCTCACCTTTTTCTTTCCCTACAGCTATTCGGAACCGGTTCCGAAACGCAGGGCGTTTCCCCGGTGCCTGGAGCGGCATTTTCCGGCTGCGAAATAAATGAAACAGTTACATTATAGCAAAGGCAGGGAAAACTGTCACGCAAAAATGTGCGGCTGCCGCTGCGAACGGAACGAACGGAAGCAGCAGTTCAGGCAGCCCCTCCGCCCCGAAAAGCAACAGGGCATCCGCTCAACAGGGATCCTTCCCCGGATGAGCAAATGCCCTTTATCACGTCGTCCGGCCTCTGACCCGACAGCAAATTTCTGTTTAAACCACAGACCGGCTCTGATCCCGGCTTCCTGTTCAGATCACCTTTTTCGACTTCTTCTCCTCTTCAATATCCGCCTTTTGTACGATCGCCAGAATTTCCTCGTTCAGAGACAGCATCCTCGCATCCAGATCGGTTACCATTTTGGCACACTCCACAAGTTCGCTTTTGATATGATCCGGTGCATCTCCCTCAAACTTGTAGTGGATCTTGTGCTCCAGACTGGCCCAAAAGTCCATGGCTACCGTACGTATCTGGATCTCCACCTTTGTATCCACATTGCGGTCTGAGAGATAGACCGGCAGTGTGACGATCATATGATAGCTCTTGTACCCGCTTGCTTTGGGGAAAGTGATATAATCCTTCACCGCAATCACTTTAATATCTCTCTGTTCGCGGATCATATCCGCAATGCGATAGATATCCGACGTAAAAGAACAGATGATACGGATGCCCGCAATATCATTTACATATCTCACCATATTATCAATGGTAGACGCATAACCGTGTCGTTTCAGCTTCTTGACAATGCTCTCCGGGGTCTTAATGCGAGCCTTGATATGTTCAATAGGATTGTATTGATGTACATGCTGAAATTCATCGTTCAGGATTTCCATTCTGGTCTGAATCTGGCGCAGCGCCGCATTATAGACCAATGTGACCTCTTTCCAACTGTCGATCCCATCCCCGTTGTCCACTTTTAAATCCATAACTACTCCTTTGTCAGAACTTCTTTCAAATATTTCACATTCAGTATAACATAAAATGTATTGAAAATGTGTATTATTCACAAATATTTAATCTTTTTCTCCCTTTTTTTATCCATATCCTTCTATATATATGACAGTTCTTTAAAAATATGCATTGCAATTCATGTCCCGAAAAGGTAAAATCAACATAACCGTTCGGGAACCGCCTCAAAATACAGAAAAGGGAGCAAAAAATGTTTCGTCTATGGGCAAGAATTTTTCAAAACAATCACATGCTGAGGGATACCTGCATTGCGGACGACCGTGAGGATACCCGCACCCATAAGGTATTTCGCGCTTTGGAGGAAGTATGCTACGAATTTGATCTGGGAAAACCGATCTGGCTCGACAAGACCGTCTCCGACTTCAGGCGCCACAGCAAGACGCGTTTCACTCAGGATAACTTTATAGAAGATATCGACTTTGATTATCTGGAGATTCAGGTGATCGAAGAAGATTAAGCCACAGTCCCATGACCTGTACACCGCCGGGACCGGCATGGTTTGTGAACAGCCTGTTTCACAAAGGCTCCATTTTCATTAAAAAATGGAAAAATGCGGAAAGATATGGTATAATAAGTCCATATTCAGGGCATTCAGCGGCCGAATGGCCATCCGTACCATGATTGGTCTGTGGTCATGGTATACTATGAATATATTCAAGTCCCTGCTGCCGAAAAAGGACAGGCAGGGCAAAACATGTATGAAGGAGGAAGATAATGTGAGATTAGTAACGCGCTCTGATTTTGACGGTCTGGTATGTGGTGCACTATTGCTGGAGGCTGGTATAATCGATCACTGGAAATTTGCACATCCCAAGGACCTGCAGGATGGCCTGGTCGAGATAAATGAGGACGACTGCCTTGCCAATGTGCCTTATGTGGAGGGCTGCGGACTTTGGTTTGATCACCATTCCAGCGAGCATGAGCGGCTGCAGCTGGAGGGAAAGTATAAGGGAGAGAGCCGTATTACTCCCTCCTGCGCAAGAATTATATATGAATATTACGGCGGGGAAGAACGTTTTCCACAGTTTGGAGAGATCATGGAGGCCGTGGATAAGGTAGACTCCGGAAATCTGACTGTGGACGAGGTCATGAATCCTGCCGGCTGGATATTGATCGGCTTTTTAATGGATCCCAGAAC
>CAMWWF010000212.1 GCA_947177885.1 uncultured Lachnospiraceae bacterium | reverse complement strand
AAGCCTCGCACGTGAGAAGAACTGCCGTCAAAGCAGGCAGATGGGGCAGGAGTGAGAAGAACCGTCCGCCCAAGCGGACGCATGGGAATCGGTGTGAAATGGCGCTGTCAGAGGGAGATTTATCGGTTAGTGCGGTTGAGGTAATGTATGTGGTTAAATAAGAAATTTATTTCAGTGGCAGCTGTAGTGGCTATGGCTGCCGCACTTTTTTACGGAAGTACTTTGGAGATGCGGACAGTGGAGGAAGAGGATGCGGGCAGGCCGCATTTGTGGTTTGAGAAGACGGATACGATCTACTTTTATTATACGGATGACGCCATGACGAATTTTATCAACAACGCCGCCGTTACCTTCGGAGAACAGGAGGATGTCAGGGTCATACCGATATTGACGTCGGACAGTGAATATCTGGAGGCGTTGAATCAGGCATCCCTCCATTCCGACCAGGTACCGGATGCATATATCATCAATAATGACTCACTGGAAAAGGCATATCTGGCGGGGCTGGCGGAGGAGATCAGAGATGAGGGAGCCGTCTGCAGCGAGGCGAATTTTCCTGCTGCCGCTCTGTCTGCGGTAGAATACCGGGACCGGACAGTGGCATATCCGCTCTCCTACGAGACAAGCGCATTGGCCTATAATGAGACGTACCTTGCCGAGTGGGCGGCGCAGATTGCCCAGAAGGACCTGCTCAACGCAGGGGAGGAGCTGGCTTCCGCGGAAAACGAGAGCGGAATACCTGTGGATGAGACGGAGCTTGCGGCGCTGACGGAAGAGTATTTCCAGAATGCGATTCCCGCCACGGTAGACGATATCCTGAACATTGCCAATACCTTTGACGTGCCCGAAGGTGTGGACGGTGTCCTGAAATGGGACGTGACGGATATTTTCTATAATTACTGGATCGTTGGAAATTATATGATCGTAGGCGGTGATGCGGGAGATGACAAGAGACAGATCGACATCAATAATCCGGAGACGATCCAGTGCCTGGAGGTCTATAAAGCACTGAACCAGTTTTTCTTTATCGAATCTGACACGGTGACATATGATTCCGTGCTGCAGGATTTTATAGACGGAAAGACAGTCTTTACCATTGTCACTACGGATGCGGCAGCGCGCCTGGCGGCGGCGAAGGAGAGCGGGGAGCTTGCATTTGACTACGGGATTGCCATGATGCCTGATGTCAGTCCGGAACTGCAGAGCCGTTCCATGTCGGTAACGAAAGCGGTGGCGGTGAACGGCTATTCGGAGAACAAGGAGCTGGCGAACCGTTTTGCGGCATACCTTGTGACAGAATGTGCGGATTCCCTGTACGAGAGAAGCGGCAAGGTGTCCGCCAACAGAAACGCGGACATGCAGAACGGAGCATTGCAGGTATTCATGCTGGAGTACGGTGAGAGCGTTCCCCTGCCCAAGATGATGGAGACGGGAAATTTCTGGCTGCAGCTGGAGAGACTGTTTTCCAGCGTGTGGAATGGGGCGGATGTCACTGCGCTGGTAGAGGAACTTTCGAACCAGATCGTATCCCAGGTGGGGGCGGTACAGTAATACACAGGACGCATAATTTACCAATCATAGGATACACTTCTATTATAAAAACAGGAGGTGTTCTATGATTGGTTTTTTCATTGCATTGATATCCGGTGCGCTTATGAGTGTACAGGGGGTATTTAACACACAGGTGACAAAAGCTTCCGGCATATGGGCGGCAAGCGCATTTGTGCAGCTGACGGCGTTGATGGTCTGTCTGGGGGCATGGGTATGCGCGGACAGAAGTAATCTGCTGAATGTATTTCAGGTGCAGCCCAAGTATATGCTCCTGGGAGGTGCCATCGGAGCCTTTATCACTTATACGGTGATTAAGAGTATGGATATGCTGGGGCCTGCGAAAGCGGTGATGCTGATCGTGGTGGCACAGTTGACCGTAGCCTATGTGATTGAGCTGCTGGGATGGTTCGGCGTGGAGAAGCAGCCCTGGGAGTGGAGAAAGGCAGTGGGCATGGCAGTTGCTATTGTGGGAATTGTGATCTTTAAGTGGAAATAGTTCTTGTAAAAAGACCATGATTCCTTTACAATAAAATACATCAGCATAGAGAGGCAGCCCTTTGGGATGACGATATGGCGGCAAATGAATGCGGAAGCCTCCGCCTGCGGTGGAGCTATCGCTGTGGAGCCATAGAGCCGTACATCAGAAAGGGGCTATGATGAGAAAAAATAAAAGGATGGCTGCTGTGTGCAGTCTTGTTTTCGTGATGGGCTGTTCTGCCTGCAGCGGAACAGAACAGGAAGTCTTACTGATCGGACAGCAGGAGGCGGAACAGGAAGCTCTGCTGACCGGATGGCAGGGGACGGAGGGCGGACAGCAGGATGCTTTGTCCTCCGGGCGGCAGGGAACGGAGGAGTCCGGAGCCTTCCGGTCACCGGAAGCGGGGCAGATTCCACAGGCAGGGGACACCGCACAGGAAATTTGCGTCTATGTCTGCGGGGCTGTGGAATCTCCCGGCGTGGTCTTTCTGCCCCAGGGCAGCAGGGCGGCGGACGCATTGGAAGCAGCGGGAGGCTTTGCCGCGGAAGCGGCGGAGGAAGCGGTGAACCTGGCGGCTAAAATATCCGATGGGGAAAAATTATACTTTCCAACCTGCGAAGAATATATGGTACAGGCGGCCCGGGAGGAGGCATCAGCAGCGGGACTGGTAAATATCAATACCGCAGATATCGCGCAGTTGTGCACGCTTCCCGGGATCGGTGAAGCCAGGGCGGCGGATATTATTGCGTACAGGGAGTCCCACGGAGGCTTTGCGGCCTGTGAGGACATCATGCAGGTGACAGGGATCAAGGAGAGTGTATACAACAGGATAAGCGATAAGATAACAGTCAATTAGATAATGGTCAGCTGTGTGGAAGAACCGGGATGTGACGTTGTCCTCAGAGGACAGAGAGCGGACATCGGTTTTCGTGAGGAAGAGCCCGGGTGTATTGATGCGCTCCGGAGAGACCCGCGTCATTAAACGACAGACCTGAAAGCCGTTTCCCATGCTGACCGAGGGGAATAGTGAGCGGTACAAAATACCGGAAAGAATGTAAAAGCAGAGAGTGGGAGAGGAAAGCTAAAATGGCAGGAAAAAGAGCGTTGGTGGTAGATGATGAGAAACTGATCGTAAAGGGGATCCGCTTCAGTCTGGAGCAGGACGATATGCAGGTGGACTGTGCATATGACGGTGAGGAAGCGCTGGAATATGTACGAAATAATCAATATGACATTATCCTGTTGGATGTCATGCTGCCCAAGCTGACCGGCTTTGAAGTCTGCCAGCAGATCAGGGAATTTTCCAATGTGCCGATCATCATGCTGACGGCAAGGGGCGATGACATGGACAAGATTCTCGGTCTGGAATACGGGGCGGATGATTATATCACAAAGCCCTTTAATATTCTGGAGGTGAAAGCGCGGATCAAGGCGATCATGCGCAGGATAGAGCCGAAGCGTGTCACCGGTGAGGCGCCGAAGGTCATTGAGAGCGGAGAGATGCGTCTGGACTGTGAGGGCAGGAGGGCTTATATTTCCGGTCAGGAGATCGGGCTGACGGCAAAGGAGTTTGAGGTGCTGGAGCTTTTGATGCTGAATCCCAATAAGGTGTACAGCAGGGAGAGTCTGCTTCAGATCGTCTGGGGAGCCGATTATCCGGGGGATGTCCGGACGGTGGATGTACATATCCGCCGCCTGCGTGAGAAGGTGGAGCAGAATCCCAGTGAGCCCAGATATGTACATACAAAGTGGGGCGTGGGGTACTACTTTCAGAATGCATGACCGGACGAAATATGACAGTGCAGCCCACAAGTTCAATTCCTGACCGGATGGAGCACTAGGGCAATATGGGAGAGAAGATGGTTGCGAAAATATTTGGTGAGCTGAAGGATCTTTTGTCTCTGCGCAGTTTAAAGGTACGTATCTTCGTGATCATACTGATCGTGGGAATCATACCCAGCATTTTCATGCGCAGTGCCATTGTGAACAACTACGAGGAACATGCGGTGGATAACAGGATCTCCACCGTCCAAAACCAGTTGCTGGTGGTAAGTAACCACCTTCTCAATAATAATTATCTGGTCACCTATAAATCGGAAGAGACGACGTACCGCAATTCCAGAGCGGTCATCGATGCGGAGCTGGAGATGATCTCCAACCTTTACGAGGGCCGGGTCATGATCATAGATTCCAGTTTAAAGGTGATAAAGGATACTTACGGTATCAGTGAGGGAAAGACGATCATTTCAGAGGAAGTGATCCGGTGTCTTCGCGGAGAGAATACTTACAATTACGATCAGGAGCACGGTTATATAGAGATGACCACGCCTATTGTAGATAACTCTTCCGTGGATGTGGAAGGGAAGAGCAGCGGCAAGATAGTGGGTGTTATGCTGACCAGCATCTCCAATAACTCCATCGTGGAGACCATGGAGAGCTTAAATCGCAAATCCATGGTGATTGAACAGCTCATGATCGTTATAATTGTGGCTTTGGCTCTCGTTTTGTCCGCTGTATTGACCAGACCCCTTGCGCGTGTTACGGACGCCATCAATGAGATAAAGGCGGGTTACAGAGACGAGGCGATCTCTGTGCCGGATTATACGGAGACGACCCATATTGTAGATGCCTTCAACCAGCTGCTGAAGCAGATGAGGGTTCTGGATGCTTCCAGACAGGAATTTGTGGCAAATGTGTCCCATGAGTTAAAGACGCCCATGGCTTCCATCAAGGTGCTGGCGGATTCCCTTCTGATGCAGGAGAATGCACCGGCGGAGCTCTACCGGGAATTTATGGAAGATATCGTATCCGAGATCGACAGGGAAAACAGGATCATTACAGACCTTCTGGCGCTGGTGAAGATGGACAAAAAGGTTCAGGTGCTCAATATTGTATCTCTGAACATCAATGATCTGACAGAGCTGATCCTGAAACGTCTGCGTCCCATTGCCCGGAAGCGGGATGTGGAGGTTGTATTTGAGAGTATGCGCCCCGTGATGGCGGAGGTGGACGAGGTTAAGATGACGCTTGTGATGACAAACCTTGTGGAGAATTCGATCAAATACAATAAAGAGCACGGATGGGTGAAAGTGGAGCTGGATGCCGATCATCAGTTCTTTACTTTCCGGGTCAGCGATTCGGGACTGGGAATACCGGAGGAGGAGCTGCCGCATATCTATGAAAGATTCTACAGAGTGGACAAATCCCACTCCAGGGAGATCGGGGGTACAGGGCTGGGACTGGCTATCACCAAAAGTGCCGTGCTGATGCACCGGGGTTCTATTACGGCCACCAGTGTGGAAGGAGAAGGTTCCTGTTTTACGGTCAGAATTCCTTTGACTTATATTACGACGTGAGAGATTTCGCAGGGCGGGATCATGGAGGTTGGAATTTGAAAAAAATATTATGTCTGATAGGGGGGATACTGTTCCTGCTCACGGTGTCGGGCTGCGGCAGGGAGGACGTTCCGGAAGGGACGGAGTATCAGGTTTTTTATATCAGTAAATCCGCGATGAAAGTGGAGATGCATAGTTACCGGACGCAGTCGGAAAGCCCTCAGGCCGTTCTCAGAGAGTTGATGCAGTGTCTGGCAGCCACCCCGGAAAAGCTGGAATATCAGGCGCCTCTTGCCATGGGTTTTGAAATCCTGGGAATTGATCTGGAA
>CAMWWF010000211.1 GCA_947177885.1 uncultured Lachnospiraceae bacterium | reverse complement strand
TCTTGCTGGCGGCTGCCTGTGGCTATGATTACCGGCGGAAGAGGATTCCAAACTTTCTCATAGCGTTTATGGCGGTCATCGGTGTGGGATGGCGGTTTTGGGAGAGCAGTGTGAACGGAGCTCTTTCCTACTTCGGGGAGGCGGTATTTATTATGTGCCTGCTGTACCCGTTCTTTAAGATCGGATCCATCGGTGCGGGAGATGTGAAATTGCTTGGTGTGACGGCCGGTTATCTTCCGATATCCAGGATTCTGATGTTCTTATTTGTTTCTTTGCTGATTTCGGCAATGATTTCTCTTTTTAAAATGTGGAAGGAAAGTAATATGCGGGAGCGCATGCAATATTTGTTTGCGTATCTGACGGATGTGGCAAGGAGCGGGAGCTGGCGCCTTTATCTGGAAAACGAGAGGGAAAAGCAGGCTGTAGGAATCTGTCTGTCCGGACCTGTCCTGTTGAGTATATTACTGTATTTGGGAGGTGTTTACTGAACGTGAAAGAATCGGACGGAAAAGTAATGGCGCTGTGTGATACGGAAGAAGAGTATGCATGGCTGATGACGGAATTTCTAAAAAGGCATAAAGATTTGCCATGGGAGCTCCATACGTACACCAGTGTGGAAGAACTGCTGGCGGGGGAACAGTATTGTCCGGTGTCGATGCTGGTGGTATCGGAATCGGCATACACGGAGGAATTACAGAAACTGCAGCCGGACAGGACGGTAGTGCTGAATGAAAGCGGAGTACTGCGCTGGAAGGATATTCCCTGTGTGGATAAGTATCAGCAGGCAGAGGAAGTGCTCAGGTATCTGCTGGCAGTCTATATGGAGATCGCGGATATACAGCTTCCCAGGCTTCGAAAGAACAGCAATATCGTTTTTATCGGCAATTATTCTCCTGTGAGGCGCTGTATGCAGACTTCTTTTGCGTTGACCATGAGTCAGCTGCTGGCACAGGAGCATCGGACGCTGTATCTGAATTTTGAGCATTATGCGGGGCTCGCGGAACTGCTTCCTGATGCGCAGACCTTTGACCTGGCGGATCTGCTGTATTTTCTGAATGCGGAACAGGACAAGTTCCGGCTGCGTATGCAGACCATGCTTCGGCGCAGGGGGAATCTGGATTATATTCCTCCTATGAAATCCGGTCAGAACCTGCTGACGGTGACCACGGCGGAATGGCTGAGTCTGCTGCAGAAGATAGAGGAGCTGGGGGAATATGAGTATGTGATCCTGGACCTGTCGGAGAGCATGCAGGGGCTGTTCGATATTCTGCGGATGTGCAGTCATATTTTTACTATGACCCGGGAGGACCGTATCGCACGCGGCAAGCTGCTGCAATATGAGCAGGTGCTGTCTCTGTATGAATATGAGGACCTGCTGGACAAGACGAAGCGTGTCAGTCTCTCTCATATCCGAAAATTACCGGAGGAACTGGAACAGTATACCAGAGGGGATCTGGCGGATATGGTGAAAGAATTGATCAGGACATTGTGACAGCCGGAGCACACTACCCGGCAGTGCTGCGGACTGGCGGAATCGGCAGGGCAGCATATCGGTGCAGGGTGGGAATGGTTTTCTGTATAAATAAAACACGAGGAGGATATCAGAGTGGATTACACGGAACTGAAAAAGTTGATGCGGCAGAAGGTGCGGGAGAGAATGGACTATGTCAAGGATTATTCGGACGAGGAAGTGGAGGAAACCATAGACGAGATCCTGCTCAGCCAGGAGGACCTGGCGCTCTATCCCGTAGAAATGCGCAGACGGTTGAAGAAGGAACTCTTCGATTCCCTGAGAAGGCTGGATATCTTGCAGATTTTCGTGGAGGACAGTTCGGTGACGGAGATCATGATCAATGGAATGGATCATATTTTCATTGAGAAGGAGGGAAGGCTGCGAGAACTGGATATCGGTTTTGAATCAGTAGAGAAGCTGCAGGATGTGATCCAGCAGATCGTGGCAGGCTGCAACAGGGTAGTCAATGAAGCCTCGCCTATTGTGGATGCAAGACTTCCCAACGGCTCCAGAGTCAATATCGTGATGAATCCCGTTGCCCTGAACGGTCCCATTGTGACGATACGGAGATTTCCGGATAAGCCTGTTACCATGGAACGTCTGCTGCAGACAGACTCCATCTCGTCGGAGGCGGCGGAATTTCTGGAACGCCTGGTCAGGGCGAAGTACAATATCTTTATCAGTGGAGGAACCGGAAGCGGTAAGACCACATTCTTGAATGTCCTTTCCCATTATATCCCACCGGAAGAAAGAGTGATCACAATAGAAGACAGTGCGGAGCTACAGCTGCAGGGACTGCCTAATCTGGTTCGTCTGGAGACCCGGAACAGCAACGTGGAGGGCTGCCGTGAGATCACCATACGGGAACTGATCCGATCCTCTCTGCGTATGAGGCCTGATCGGATCATCGTGGGCGAAGTGCGGGGAGCGGAGGCGATAGATATGCTGCAATGCCTGAATACGGGGCATGACGGAAGCATGTCCACCGGGCATGCCAACAGCGGTAAGGACATGCTGGCGAGACTGGAAAACATGGTGCTAATGGGGATGGATATTCCGCTGATGGCGATCCGGCAGCAGATTGCTTCCGGTGTGGACATCATCGTACATCTGGGGCGGCTTCGTGATAAATCCAGACGCATTCTGGAGATTACGGAAGTTGTGGGATGCGAAAACGGCGATATTAAATTAAACCCGCTTTTCCTTTTTGAGGAGGCGGGAGAGGACAGCCGCGGGAATATAGTGGGTAAGCTGCGGAAAAAGGGGGGATTGCTTCGTGAAAACAAACTTAAAGCAGCGGGACTATAGCAGATACAGCTGGAAAAGCGGAGAATTGGCAGCATCCATTCTGCTTGCAGCGGCAGTGACCGTGTTTTTTGCCGTATTCTTCTACCGGAGTGTGATCGCGGTATTGCCGATGTCCGTCATAGGAATGATCTTCTTTTACTCTCTTCGTCAAAAGAAGGTAGAGGAGACGAAAAAGGAATTGACGGTACAATTTAAAGAATGCATTTTATCGGTATCGGCCTCTTTGCAGGCAGGATATTCGGTGGAAAATGCTTTTCGTGAATGCAGGCAGGATATGGTGCTTTTGTATGGGGAGGAAGCGCTGATCTGCGGAGAATTGGATTATATCCGGAGGGGACTTGACATCAATATTGTTCTGGAAGAACTGTTGGCAGATCTGGCTGACCGAAGCGCCTGTCTCGAGATCAGAGAATTTGCGCAGATATTTATTCTGGCAAAGAGGAATGGAGGAAGCATGCCGGAAATTATCAGAGGCTCCGCTGCCATGATCGGACAGAAGATCGAATTGCAGCAGGAAATAGCTGTCATGCTCAGCGGAAAACAAATGGAACAGAATATCATGAAAGGGATGCCCTTTGGGATTCTTTTGTATATCGGTTTCACCAATCGCGGATATTTTGATGTTCTCTACCATAACTGGCAGGGGGCGGCATTGATGACAGGATGTCTTGGCATGTACCTTCTGGCGTATTTTCTGGGTGAGCGGATCATGGGAAAAATCCGTCTGGAAATGGGGTAGGAGGTGTGGGAAATGTATGTAATAGGCGGAATGATTGTGATCTTTTATCTTGTGCTTGGAGGCTTGTCCCGCAGAGAAGTTGTGGAACAGGAGGTGAGCCGCCTCCTTATCCCTTTTTACAAAATGGCGCTTTATGTCTATAAAAGGATATGTATTCGCGGATTTCCCCTCTTTTCCTCGAGACAGGTGGAAAGGGATCTGTACAGTCTCCACCCCGGAGAGAGAAAGGAAGGGCTGAAAACAAAATACTATGTCCATAAGATGAGCATTTCTCTTATGGTGATATTTATTGGAACCTTGTTCGGCATGCTTGTAAGGTACAACAGTCAAAGCGGTATTCTTCTGGATGAAGAAGGGAGGATTTCCAGAGGAGATTACAGGGAAGGCAGTGTAAAGGTTCGGTTAAGGACAGATGATGTGGAGGGAGACGGCAACAGTTTTCAGGTTGAAGTAGCCCCGGTGCTGCTGACGGAAGGCGAGGTCCGGGACTTGTTCGAAGAATTTTGGAGTCGGCTGCCAGAGTATATTCTGGGTGAAAATGATGCCCTGGACAGAGTTTCGTATGATCTGGTATTGGAGGAAAGCTATGGGGATTATCCTTTTGCGCTGGAGTGGGAGAGCAGCAGGCCCGCTGTGGTGGGCAGTACGGGCAGGGTTTATCCCACAGAAGAAAGGATTTCCGTGGAGATGACGGTCAGAATGGCTTATGGGGAAATCACCGGAGAAAAGGAATTGGCGATAGAGGTAGTGCCGGCAGCTATGACCGCCGGGGAACAGACATATGCGGACCTGGAAAATATGTTGCTGCAATCGGAATATGACAGCCGTGGGGAGGAGGTGTGGAATCTGCCTGACGAGTGGCAGGGAAAAGCGGTAAGCTGGCAGCAGGAAGTAGAGGATCATAGCATAATTTTGTGTATACTGACAATAATGACAGCAGTGTCGGTATATGTGATGTCAGATCAGGATCTGCACAAACAGCAGGAACAGAGAAAAAAGCGGATGCAGAAAGATTATCCCGATATTGTGCATAAACTGGTGCTCTACATAGGGGCAGGGATGACTACCCGCGGTGCATTTCAGAAAATAGCCGGTGATTATGAACAGAAGAAGGGTGAGAAGGATTTGCGTCCCGCATATGAAGAAATGCTTTATGCCTGTCGCGAACTGCGTTCCGGTGTATCGGAGGCATCTGCTTACGAACACTTTGGGAAAAGAACAGGTTTGCAGGAATATGTCCGGTTGAGCACATTGCTCACTCAAAACCTGAAAAAGGGAAACAGCGCCCTGTTGGAGCGGCTGCGGGCAGAAGCGGACAGGGCTGGGGAAGAGCGCTTACAGAACTGTAAGCGGTTGGGCGAGGAAGCGGGGACAAAGCTCCTGGTGCCTATGGTGCTTATGCTTCTGGTGGTTATGGTCATGATCATGATACCGGCGTTTTCGTCCATGTAAAAGTGTGCAAGGGAATTTCCGGGCGGTCAGAGTACACCTGCTGAGAATTTCCAGGCTTCACACGAAAGAGTGAAAAGTAACTTAAAAACATTTTATGAAAGTACAGGAGGATTGCTATGAAAAACTTAAAAAATTTAAGGGATCTGCTTCGGGAAGAAGACGGAATGGGAACTGTGGAGATCATTTTGATCATTGTGGTACTGGTGGGGCTGGTTATCATTTTTAAGGACAGGATCACGGATCTGGTAAACAATATTTTTGACAAAATTACCAAGGAGACCAACAAGATTTGAAAAAGAAGGGAAATGCAAAAGGAGAAAATGCATATCTTACGATTTATCTGGCGCTCTGCATCACGCTTATTCTGGCACTGTGCCTGACGTTGATCGAAGGAGTGCGCAGAAATGGTGCGAGGCTGGAGACAGCGATCGCTGCGGAGATCAGCCTGCAGAGTGTTCTGGCGGAGTATCACAGGGAATTGTTTTATCAGTACAATATCTTTGCGGTAGATTCCTCCTATGGTACCGATCTGCCTGGAAAAATCAATACGGAGAGGCGCCTGGAATATTATCTTGAAAAGAACCTGAGCTTTAAGGATGTGTTCTTGGGTGCACTGTTCTATCGCGATTTCTTTGCGCTTTCTCCGGAAAAAATTTCTGTGACAAAGGTGTCTGTCCTGACGGACGGAGGCGGTG
>CAMWWF010000210.1 GCA_947177885.1 uncultured Lachnospiraceae bacterium | reverse complement strand
TGTGTATCTGGTGGAATTTTTCTGTCGGATCATGACGGGGAATTCACTGATGAAAGATATTCCAAACACAACGGGTATAACCCGGACTGTCGGACCGATCAATTTGGTGGCTGCGGGGAACCGGTGGTTGATCGTTTCCACGATCCTGTTTCTTGCTGTTTCTTTTCTGTTTCTCCGGTTGGCGGCGAAACGGATCGATCCTATTAAGAGAAAAGCGAAGAAACAGGCTGTGCGGAGGATGAACCGGATGCCCGGACAGGCGGTACGGCAGGGATAATTAATTAAATTTACAAGGCGATATATCGCAACAGGAACAGGAATGGTAAAAGATGGACGGCAAAGAATACCTGATACGGCAGATAAAAGCTTGCAGACGTAAAATGAACGCGGCAAAACTCATAGACTGCGGAATCCTCTTCGCGGCGGCAGGAGGTATTATTGGAATGGTCTGTGAACTGGTATCCCTGGTCCGGCAGTTCTATTATGTGCATCTGGCGGCGGGACTGTGCTTTGGCATCGGGCTTCTGGCGGGAGTCGGATATGCGTTGTATGTGCGGGCGGATATGAAGCAGGCCGCCTGCCGCCTGGATTCCTTCGGACTGAAGGAGCGCATGATCACGGCCTATGAGCAGCTTGACGGGGACGGCGAATTTACGCAGTTGCAAAGACAGGATGCTCTGGCACATTATAACAGGATACGCGGGCAGATCAGGATACCTCTCCGGCCGGATATCAGGCATGTCCTGGCACTGCTTTTGTCTCTGACGGTGGTGATCGGTCTGGGACTTCTTCCCTCTCCGGTGCGGGACCAGGCGCGGATTCACCATCAGGTGCAGGAGCAGGCGAAGGAGGAGCGGGAGGAACTGGAAGAGCTTATGGATGCCCTGGAAGGCGTGGATATGGACAGCCTTACGGAGGAGCAGAGGGCTCAGCTGCAGGAGATGCTGGATGCCATGAAGCTGTCTCAGGAGGAACTGGCAAGGGCGGATTCCTGGGAGAGTCTTTTCGCTGCCATGGAGAGACTGGATTATAAGTACGAGCAGGCGGCGCAAAGTCTGAAGAGCCTGGCCGGTCAGCTGAGTAATCCGGACGCGGCGGGGATCGCCGGTGCGGAAGCTCTGGCGAAGGCCTTGGCGGCTCAGGGTAATTCCCAACTGGCATCGGGGACTCCCGGTGCAGGCTCAGGCGGGGAGAACGGTAATGACGGGAACGGCGGAAATGATTCCGGTGATGGCAATGGTGATCAGGAAGGCCAGGGAAATGAAAACGGCCAGAACGGTCAGAACGGCTCCAACAGTAATGGGCAGAATAACGGCAATGGTCAGGAAAGCGGAAATGGAAATGGTCAGGGCAACGGAAATGGCCAGGGGCAAGGCAGCGGCAATGGTCAGGGCAATGGAAACGGAAATGGCCAGGGGCAGGGAAATGGCGGCAGTGGAAACGGCAATGGAGGAAACGGCCGGGGGACCGGGAGCAGCGATGCCGCCCACGATTATGTCAGCATTCCAAATGCGATTGCGGATGATCCGTCTCTGACAGGCAATAAAAACGGAGATCAGGATTCGGATTATTTCCGTCAGCAGAACGGTCTTGCATGGGAGGGCGAGCATGTGGACTACAATTCCGTGATCGGAGAATATACGGACAGCGCCTATGAGGGTATCGCAAACGGAAAATACCCCAGCGGTATGGAGTCGGTCATACGGGACTATTTTGAGAATCTGAATAAATAGCGGATGATGGAGATAAGCATGCCGCCAGATCATGCACCGCTGTTTACTATTTTGAAAGACCGGGTGGTCGTGGATGTGGGCTGACAGATACCCAGAGGGGAGAGGAAGTGATGGCTGTAGTGGGATTGGTCATAGCTGTTGTGGAGTTCAGAAAGGATTAAATTCAGAGTGGCTTTGCCGCTCAATGATCACATCGTCATATAGAAAGTTTCCAAGATGGCAAAACTCAGTCGGAAATAACCATAATATAGTCAAGAAGCAGAATATTTCGAAGCTTTATCAGAAAAATATGGGGAAACGGAGAAAGGCATATGTCAGAAAGCAGCAGGACATTTCCGGAAGGTGAGCGGCATGGCAGGCGACATGATGTCCCTGATCGGCGACTGGAGTGATATGGAGAGGGCGTTGGGAAATTTTGGAGACTGCTCTGTGAGGGAAAAGATCGTGAAACTGATCGATGCTGCCAGGGCGGAGGATACCATGGCATATGAACAGATGAAATTGCTGTCAGAAAGTATCTATACCCGCAAACGAAAATAATTGCCGTCTGCACAGTATAACGAGTGAACGCATCGGCAATCCAGAGTTGAAAGCGGCAATTAAATGCGTTCACGAGTATAAACTCACGGCCTGAAACATTTGCCAAATGAAGTGTATCATGACTGAGCGTTTCTGCAATACAGAACGAAAACGGCAGGAATGCCTGCGATTCTTTTCTTTGCAGCTGAACATTTATACGGCGTCCTTGTCACAAGTAATTTCGGAACGGTTCCTCAAGGATTGAATGGAAAGAATATGTGTTTCAGCTACAGGAAAAGACAGGCGAGTATAACAGGTCTGCATAAGAAACAGGTCAGACTGGTCTGACGGGAAGGAGTGTGTATGCCGAGGACAGTGAGTATTGGATGTCAGGATTTTGAGACCATCAGAAGAGAAGGATATTTTTATGTGGACAAGACCCTGTTCATCAGGGAATGGTGGGAGCGGGCTGATGTGGTGACATTGATCTCTCGTCCCAGACGTTTCGGGAAGACGCTGACCATGAGTATGTTGGAAAAATTCTTTTCCGCTGAGTATGCAGGCAGAGGAGAACTGTTTGAGGGCCTGAACATCTGGAAAGCGGAAAAGTATCGCTGCCTGCAGGGGACATATCCGGTGATCCTGCTCAGTTTTGCGGATGTGAAAGAGACATCCTTTATCCAGACAAGGAAAACAATCTGCCGTATCCTCAAGCTATTGTACGACAGATTTGACTTCCTGCTGGAGGGAGATCTTCTGAGCGAGAGCGAGAAAGATGATTTTCGTCAGATATCAGTGGATATGGAGGATAATACGGCGGCATTTTCCCTGAAAATGCTGTCCATTTATCTGTCCCGCTATTATGGGAAAAAGGTGATCATTCTGTTGGATGAATATGATACCCCCATGCAGGAAGCTTATGTGAACGGGTATTGGGAGGAACTTGTGGATTTTACCAGAAGTATTTTCAATGCCACTTTCAAGACGAATCCGTATCTGGAACGTGCCGTCATGACGGGAATTACCAGAATCAGCAGGGAGTCCATGTTTTCGGATCTGAATCATCTGGAGGTTGTGACTGCCACTGCGGGAAAATATGAGGACTGTTTTGGATTTACCGAAGAGGAAGTATTCGCGGCATTGGATGAGTTCGGACTGTCTGACAGGCGTGAGGAAGTGAAGCAGTGGTATGACGGTTTCGTGTTTGGATGCCATTCAGATATTTATAATCCATGGTCCATTATCAACTATCTGGATAAGAGAAAAGCGGCTCCCTACTGGGTCAATACCAGCGCTAACGCTCTGGCTGGGAAGCTGATCCGGGAGGGAAGCCCGGAGATCAAGATGACTGTGGAAGAATTGCTGCGGGGAGGGCGTTTGCAGACTGTTCTGGATGAACAGATCGTATTCAGTCAGTTGGATCAGGGCGATGATACCGTGTGGAGTCTGTTTCTTGCCAGCGGATATCTGAAAGCGGTACACACGGAATTTGATGCGGAAAGCGGAGAGACGGTGTATGATCTGGAGCTGACCAATGCGGAGGTGCGGATCATGTTCCGCCAGATGGTCAGGGGATGGTTTGGCGGCAGGTGTCGTCCGGTTCAGAATGCATTTCTGCAGGCTTTGCTCATGGGTGATGTTAAGGCAATGAATGTATACATGAACAAGGTCGCTCTGCAGACGTTCAGTTATTTTGACACCGGTAACAATCCGTCTGACACAGAGCCGGAGCGTTTCTACCATGGTTTTGTATTGGGGATGATGGTGGAACTGGCTGACAGATATGTCCTTACTTCCAACCGGGAGAGCGGGTTTGGCAGGTATGATGTGATGTTGGAGCCTAAGCGGGGGAGTGAGGCAGCGGATAAAGCGGCGGCAGATATCATTGAGGATCATAGCAGCCGGGATGCGATCATTATGGAATTCAAGGTGCAGGATACGGAGGACGAGGCGGAATTATCCGATACAGTGAAGAATGCCCTGGAACAGATTGACCGACAGAACTATGAGGCAATACTGGTGGCAAAGGGGATTCCCAGGGAGAGGATTCGCAAATATGGTTTTGCTTTTTGCGGAAAAAAGGTACTGATCGGAGCAGGATGATTTCATCTGTCACAAATTGTGCCGCACACCCCGGGGAAAACATTTTTCAAAATGCTCTGGAGCGGCAATGAAATAAAAGTAGGAGGACACCATGTCAGAAATAGAATATTATCAGCAGAAAATCATGGAATGTGAGCAGGAGATCGGCAAGGGGATCATCGGCCAGAGGGAAATCATACGTCAGGTCATGCTGGCGCTGCTCTCCGGAGGGAATGTTCTTCTGGAAGGTATGCCGGGGCTGGGTAAGACCATGCTGGTGCGCACCATCGGTCAGGTATTCCTGCTTTCCTTTAAGCGGATACAGTTTACACCGGATCTGATGCCCAGCGATGTGACGGGAACCAATATTATGGTGAAGGACGAGGGGAAGAGCAGCTTCCGGTTTGAAAAGGGTCCCATCTTCGCCAATCTGGTGCTTGCGGATGAGATCAACCGTGCCACACCCAAGACCCAGTCCGCCCTGCTGGAAGCCATGCAGGAGCACACGGTGACGGTGGGGAATGAGAGCCATATTCTGGAGGAACCCTTTCTGGTGCTTGCCACCCAGAATCCTATAGAACAGGAGGGAACCTATCCGCTGCCGGAGGCACAGCTGGATCGTTTCATGTTCAAGATACTGGTAAAATTTCCCAGTAAGGAGGAACTGCGGGGCATTGTGGCGCTCACCGAGGGGCAGGAGCCCACGGAGATCCGGGGACTTTTGAACGGGGAGGAGCTTTTGAAGGCGCGGAAGCTGATCTCTCAGATTCCCCTTGCGGACGCGGTCATGAATTATATCCTGGAGCTTGTCATGGCTACTCATGAGGAGAATCCCTATATCAGAGAGGGGGCAAGTCCCCGTGCGGCCCAGGCGATGATCCGGGCGTCCAGGGCCAGGGCTTTCATGGAGGGGCGGCTGAACGTCTCTTTTGAGGATGTGCAGAGTGTGGCCTATCCGGTGCTGCGCCACCGTGTGCTGTTGAGTTTTGACGCCATTTCGGAAGGAATCACGGAAGATGATGTGATCCGACAGATCATTTCCGCCAAGCCATGCTATTCATAAACTGCCGGTATATCAGTGCGTTGATCCGGAAGGGATCCGTGCCTGATGCCTGCGTCAGAGCAAGACAGTGAGCCGCGGCGGCAGGAGTCATGCCAAAGGGAAAGGATTTGTATGTTTGATTCGAAATTTTATGATACTTTGTCCCGGCTGCAGCTTCGGATGTCCCACAAAAGCAGCCTGAATATGTCCGGAAACCGGAAGTCGGTGCAGAAGGGAATTTCCGCGGAATTCTCAGACTTTCGGGAGTATATGCCGGGGGATGATCTGCGCCGTATGGACTGGAATGTCTACGCCAGACTGGACAAACTGTATATC
>CAMWWF010000209.1 GCA_947177885.1 uncultured Lachnospiraceae bacterium | reverse complement strand
ATTATATTCCAGACAGGCGGCCCCCAAACCGGAGATCATTATAAAGAAAGCTGCCGGAACATTTCCGTACTTTTTGCGGAAAAAGGTGAGTGCCCACAGAATTCCCGCCACAAAGGGAACCAGGGACGCCAGATGAAACACCGGGGCCGTGTGGCCGAACAGATCGCCGAAAAGCTTCAGCCAATAATAGTAAAGGGGCGGATGACAGTCCCAATAATACAATACCTGCAGGATGCCTCCCCAGCTTCCCCCCACGGCATTGGCTGAAAAAGCCTCATCCCCCCACAGCACGTTGTCAAACATCAGCACCACATTCAGACAAACCACCAAAACGGCCAACAACCAGATCAGGATAGGGCATATATTTTTTTTGCACAATGCCACGGGCTTCCAGCCTTCAAACTGCTCCCAGTCCATCCGGATCACGAATTTCTTTTTCAGACAGCTCCATTCCGCAAAAGCCACCAGAAGAGCCGCACCCAGTTCCATGAGGATATACTTTAACGCAAACTCGGCGGATCTGTCCATCTTCTCCCAAAAGGAAACGCCCTCCTCACTGAACAGAGCAAGTAAGATTGCAGATATAAAGGTCGTAATGAGCATATAACAGACATAGCGGAGGACAACTTCTCCCTTCCCCGCTTTTTTCTCTTTGTTATAACATTTCCACAACGCATAGGGCAAAACAGGAACCAACAAAGTAAATAGAATTCCCTGCATTTTCATTTTCCTCCTGATATTTCCCTTATATTATAAATACGTGAAAAATATTAGCACATTTTTCATTCAATTGCAAGCCGACAGTGAAACGGCCCAAATATACTCCGATCGGGGAAGCTGCCTGACCGGAACCTATTTGAAAAAATAGTATAGTTTTTGTTTCATATGTGGTATACTTTAAGAGCCGGCTCTTCGACCGCCGAACGCCGACAGCAATTGAACAGGAGGTACATTATGCTGGAATTACAGAATCTCTCCTTTCAGGTATCCGATGTCGAGGATTCCCAAAAGGAGATCATCAAAAATATAGATCTGACCTTCGAGGATCATACCTTTATCGCCATCACCGGTCCTAACGGCGGCGGGAAATCCACTCTCGCCAAGCTCATCATGGGAATCGAGAAACCCACCTCCGGAAGGATATTGTTTAACGGCACGGATATCACGGACATGTCCATCACGGAACGTGCCAATCTGGGCATCAGTTTTGCCTTCCAGCAGCCCGTGCGCTTCAAGGGCATTAAGGTCAGGGACCTGATCACTCTGGCGGCAGGCAATAACATCAAGCTTTCCTCCGCCTGCGACTATCTCTCCAAGGTGGGGCTTTGCGCCAGAGATTACATTAACCGGGATGTGGACGCAAGTCTGTCGGGAGGCGAACTGAAGCGGATCGAGATCGCCACCATCATCGCCCGGAACACTCCTCTGGCAGTGTTTGACGAACCGGAGGCGGGAATTGATCTGTGGAGCTTCAACAACCTGATCAAAGTGTTTGAAGAGCTGCACAGCGACACCGACAACTCACTTATCATCATCTCCCATCAGGAGCGTATCCTGAATATTGCAGATGAAATTGTAGTATTGGCAGGCGGCTCCGTGCAGGCAAGGGGACACAGGGAGGACATTCTTCCCGAGCTTCTGAACGGTACGGGAGGATGCAAGTTTTACAATCAGGCTTAGAACCACTTTAATTACGCGAAAACAGTAACAGAATTCAAAAGAGAGGAAACAGATCATCACAAGCAGCAATTAAATAAGAGAGGATTTTATATGGACGAGATACAGAAAAATCTTTTGGAACAGGTGGCAGGGCTTCACGAAATGCCCTCCGGAGCATACAATATCCGCGCCAACGGCCGGAGCGTTAACCGTTCCACCACCGCTCACATTGATATAGTCACCAAAGAAGATAAACAGGGCATCGATATCATCATCAAACCCGGCACCAAAAAGGAGAGCGTACACATTCCCGTGCTGCTCAGCCAGAGCGGTCTCAACGAGATGGTCTACAACGACTTCTATGTGGGCGATGACTGTGACGTTACCATTGTGGCAGGCTGCGGCATCCATAACAGCGGCGACAGCGACAGCCGTCATGACGGCATCCACTCCTTTTACATCGGGAAAAACTCCCATGTAAAATATGTGGAAAAACATTACGGCAGCGGTGACGGCAGGGGCGAACGCATCATGAACCCCGAAACAGTGGTCACCTTAGGTGAGAACAGCTTTATGGAGATGGAAACGGTACAGATCAAGGGCGTGGACTCCACCAAGCGTTCCACCGCCGCCACCCTTGCGGACGGCGCGAAACTGATCGTCACCGAAAAGCTTATGACCCACGGCAGCCAGACCGCCGAGACGGCATTTCAGGTGGACTTAAACGGTGTGGGCTCCAGCGCCAACATCATCTCCCGCTCTGTGGCAAGGGACGATTCCAGACAGCTCTTTCTCTCGAAGATCAACGGCAATAACCGCTGTGCCGGACATTCCGAATGTGACGGTATCATCATGGACCGTGCAAAGATCAGCGCCATTCCGGAGATCACTGCCAATGACCTGGATGCGGAGCTGATCCATGAAGCCGCCATAGGCAAAATCGCCGGTGAACAGATCACCAAGCTGATGACCCTGGGACTCACTGAGGAAGAGGCGGAAGCCCAGATCGTAAACGGCTTCCTTAAGTAACCGCTTTTTAATCCATTCAAAGATCTCTGAACATAACTCTATATGACAGCATAAATAACGGACCTCCGGGAAAGAATAGTATTCAATACTCAGGAACTGCTTTTAAAGTTACCTTGCCATTGACGCACGGAACGGACAGTTCCTTCATCTTGATCGGAGGTCTTTTTATGTCCAATATTAAAAATCAACTGAAAGATACACGCTCTATGCAGACCATAGACGGCAATCATGCCGCCGCTCATGTGGCCTACGCCTTCAGTGAAGTGGCTGCCATCTATCCCATCACACCCTCCTCCCCCATGGCGGAGCTTTGCGACCAGTGGGCCGGGGCCGGGCGGCTGAATATCTGGGGACAGACCATGACTGTGGCACAGCTGCAGTCGGAGGCAGGAGCTGCAGGCGCCGTGCACGGCGCCCTGTTATCCGGCGCTTTTGCCACCACCTTCACCTCGTCACAGGGACTGCTCTTAATGCTTCCCAACCTGTACCGTCTGGCGGGAGAACTGCTTCCGGGCGTTATTCACGTGGCCGCAAGATCCATTGCCACCCACGCCCTCTCCATCTTCGGGGATCACTCTGATATTTACGCCTGCCGCCAGACCGGCTGTGCCATCTTTGCCTGCGGAAGCGTACAGGAGACCATGGATCTGTCTCCTGTATCCCACCTGTCTGCCATAGAGGGACGCATCCCTTTCCTGAATTTCTTTGACGGTTTCCGCACCTCACACGAGCTGCAAAAAGTGAAAGTCTGGGACTATGACACCTTAAGATCCATGCTGCCCATGGAATCCGTTGAAAGATTCCGGGCAGACTGTCTCCACCCCCATCACGGGAAAGTATACGGCTCCGCCCAGAACCCTGATATCTTTTTTCAGGCAAGGGAGGCATCCAATCCCGCCTACTCTGCACTGCCCGGTATCGTAGAAAAGCAGCTTTCCAGGATCAATCAGGCCATCGGAACCAACTATGGACTTTTTGACTATTACGGCAATCCCTCTGCCACCCATGTCATTGTAGCCATGGGAAGCATCTGTGAAACCATCCGTGAGTATCTGGAAGCCGTGCCCCAACAGCCCTATGGTCTGATCGCCGTTCATCTGTACCGTCCTTTCAGCGCGGAACACCTGAAAGCAGCCCTGCCATCCACCGCCAGGCGGATCACTGTCTTAAGCCGTACCAAGGAGCCCGGAGCCCCCGGTGAACCACTGTTCCTGGATGTGGCCGCGGCACTGCAGGGTATGCCCTGTCAGATCCTGTCCGGCAGATACGGCCTCAGTTCAAAGGATACCACACCGGCACAGATTGCCGCTGTCTATTTGAACGAAACGCGTTCTGATTTCACTGTAGGAATCCGGGACGATGTCACGCACCTGTCGCTCCCCGTACCTTCCATTGCCAACACCGCCCCTGCGGATCTGACCGCCTGCAAATTCTGGGGACTGGGCGGAGACGGCACAGTCAGCGCCACAAAGAATATCATCAAGATCATCGGCGACCATACGGAGCTTTCGGCCCAGGGCTACTTTGAATATGATTCCAAAAAGTCCCGGGGACTTACCATCTCCCACCTGCGCTTCGGGAAAAGCCCCATCCACAGTGCTTATCTGGTTCAGCACGCGGACTTTGTGGCATGTCACAATCCTGTCTACCTGCACAAGTATGACATGGTACAGGATATAAAAGACGGAGGCACATTCCTGCTGAACTGCTATTTCCGGGAAAAGGAGCTGGAGGAATATCTGCCCGATCCGGTAAAGGCATACCTGGCAAAACATCATATCCGCTTCTGTGTCATCGACGCCATCCGCATCGGCAAGGAGATCGGATTAAACAATAAGATCAGTACCATTTTGCAGGCCGCCTTCTTTGCGGTATCCGGATTATTGCCCCCGGAGGAGGCGAAACAGCTTATGAAGGCGGCCGCCGCCAAAAGCTATGGGAAATCCGGCAGTGACATTCTGCGGATGAATGAGGAGGCGATTGACAGGGGATTTCAGGAAGTATATGAGATCGAACTTCCGAAAGCGTGGGAACAACTGACAGGGCATACGGATGATCCCACCTGGAATTCCTCTCGAAAAAACCACCCTGTCTGTTGTTCTCAGGAGAATTCCCGAGACAACTCTGCCCGGAACGGCTGCCCATGCCGCTCTTCCCGGAAGAGTTCCCCGGACAACACTCCCCTGCCGGACCGGCCTGATATACTTTCCTATGTACGGGATATTCAGCAGCCTGTCACCGATCAGCGTGGAAACGAGCTTCCGGTATCCGCATTCCTGCCCTACGCGGACGGCTTTACCCCTCCCGGAACCACCGCCCATGAGCGGCGGAATGTGGCGACGGAGATTCCCGTCTGGAAACCGGAAAACTGCATCCAGTGTAACCGCTGCTCCTTCGTGTGTCCTCATGCGGTGATCCGTCCCGCCGTTTTAAAAGAGGGAGATTCCCCACAGCCGCCCGAGGGCATGCAGACCATTCCCATGGCAGGAATGGAAGGCCATACCTTTTCCATCGTCATCTCGGAGGTGGACTGTACCGGCTGCGGTACCTGCGCCGCCACATGTCCCGGAAAGCAGGGGAACAAGGCTCTGGAAATGGTTCCCATTTCGGAGCATGAGGAAAGACAGCGATACTTTGATTTCGGAAAGCACCTTCTGCCCTGTGTGGAAGCCGCGGAGAAATTTAAGACGAACACCGTCAAGGGCAGCCAGTTCCTCCGGCCCTATATGGAGTTTTCCGGAGCCTGTGCAGGCTGCGGCGAGACGCCCTATGTGAAGCTCCTGACCCAGCTTTTCGGCCATCACATGTTTATTGCCAATGCCACCGGATGCAGCTCCATCTGGGCAAATTCCGCACCCTCCTGCGCTTATACCGTGGATGACCGGGGCCGGGGCCCTGCCTGGTCAAACTCTCTCTTCGAGGACGGGGCCGAGTTCGGTTATGGTATGCTGCTGGCTCAGGATGCTGCGGAAAAGCGGGGAGAAAAAGCGGATACCGTACAGTGGATCATCGGCGGCGACGGCTGGGCATA
>CAMWWF010000208.1 GCA_947177885.1 uncultured Lachnospiraceae bacterium | reverse complement strand
AGCCAGACCGGGACACAACAGAATATTCCGTATGTAAGCTGTTTCGCTGCAGCTGAGATCAGCCAGACCGGGACACAACAGAATATTCCGTATGTAAGCTGTTTCGCTGCAGCTGGGATCAGCCAGATCGGGACACAGCAGAATATCCCATATGTAAGCTGTTTCGCTGCAGCTGGGATCAGCCAAAGCACTCCACATCCATACATCATGGCATTTGCGTTAGAGTACAGGTATTGTGCGTATTCCGATTTAGCTTTGTTGGGATTGGCAAAAGGAAAATATAAGCTGCTTGACTTTCAAATTCTACTGTCGTAATATTTTAGACAATACTTACGCAGGCAAAATTTACAAACATTGGAGAAAAAGAAACAAAATAGACGTAGATGCTTTACGAAACCGGATGTGCGGCGCACCGGGAAGAGATTCTGCCGGCAGGAAAAAACGGAACGCCCTGTTTGGATGGTAAGTATGGTTGAAGTTGTAAAAGGGAGAGGTGGAAGCGGTTATGTTGTGGAAGCTTATGCTATGGAATAAAATAAAACCAAAACGGTTTTGGAAAACAGGCTTAAACGGAAACCTGAAGGATACCTGGGGGCCGGTGGGCGGTCTCCTGCCTGCAGCGGTCAGCATGGTGATGCTGGTATTGACGGTGACGGGGTGCAGCCATGAGGCGCCGGAGGAATCAGAGATTGAGATTGCGCAGCAAGACAGTGAAGTATATTCCTGCGATAAAAAGGATTCCGCTGATACAGAGCGCATAGCTGAGATTCTCGGTGATATTTATGACGAAGCAGCAGATACAAATAAGCTGGGAAGTCTGGAAATTACGAGGCGCATGGTTGCCGGACTTGGTGAAAACGGCTATGTGGCTGTTGACAGTGAAAATCAGATTGACATGACACAGGCAGAGAAGGCGCTGGCATTTTGTAAAGCAGTAGATGAAAAAGAGACTGCGGAATTGACAATTATAGTGATTATGGAGATGGGGATTCGCAAATTTGATTTGAGGACAGAAGACGGAAATGTAGATATTATCAGAGGCTATTATCAATATGATCAGAATGGAAACTTGCAGAACAGAAGCATGGTAAGCTACCCGGCGGACTTCTGGCAGTATACAGAGGAAGGATATTTAATCTTTGAGGGGAGCTGTTTTTCAGATGAAAGTTATGTGCTCACATTAAGTGACACACCGGAACATACGATGCTTCGGATTCTGCCGTTGGATGAAAAGTGCAGGGAATATAACAGAAAGTATATTCGGTCAGTTGGTTATGCGCAGAACAACCTGTTTCTCTGTAATTGGAATGAGGAAGATTTTGGGGATTTGGATTTTTACGATTTATTTGACAGGTTCTATCCAATGATGTACCGCCAGCCAGTGCCTTACAGGGCGGATGAAAATTTAGGAGTTGGATCTGTTTTCCAGGTACCGGAAGGACTGTTCGAAACTGTAATTGGTGCGTATTTCAAGATAGACAGCGAAACGCTTCGTTCAAAAACAGCGTATATAGCAGAACTTGCTTCCTATGAGTACAGACCGCGGGGTTTTTATGAGGCGGAATATCCGCATATTGCGTATCCGGAAGTAGTGAGTTATGCAGAGAACGAGGATGGCACAGTTACGCTTTGTATCAATGCAGTATATCCCAATGGAAATACGTCTAAGGAATTTTCACATACAACCGTAATCCGGCCACTCAGTGAGGACGGTTTTCAGTATGTATCGAATGAGATAATCTTACCGGAAGGAGAATGTGATATTTGGTGGCATTCAAATCGGCTGTCGGAGGAAGACTGGAATGAGATTTATGGAGGGGACGGCCTGTGAAAGATGGGAAGCGGCTGTAAAAATGGGGAAGCGCAGACTTATTCATGATATTTAACCGGCAGGCTGATTTTATCCCTCATGTAACCATAACCAGGATGCCGATTTTGCTGGATTGACTGAAACAAACAAAGCGTTTGGAGACGATAGGAATCAATGTGGAGGAATGGGCTCAAGCATGAAACAATTTTGGAAAAAGATGCTTTGAGGCAGATATCCGAAAAGGGGCAGTTATGAGATATAACAGAAAAATAGTATTAAGTAATGGTATGGAATGTTTTTTGAGGAACGGAACAGAGAATGATGGTGAGTATGTAGTGGAAAATTTCAATCTGACACATAGTGAAACAGATTATTTGCTTACATATCCGGATGAAAACAGTTTTGATGCCGCACGGGAAAGCCAGTACCTGAAAGAAAAAGCTGAGAGTGAAAGGGAGATTGAACTGCTTGCTATAGTTGATGGTACAATTGTGGGAACGGCAGGCATCGATGCGATCGGTACGAAATATAAAGTACGGCATCGAGCCGAATTTGGCATCAGCGTTGTGAGAAAGTATTGGGGCCTTGGAATCGGTAAGGCTCTGCTGACTTCGTGTATCGAATGTGCTAAGAGAGCGGGATATAGCCAGCTTGAACTTAAAGTAGTTGCTGAAAACGAAAGAGCAGTTTCTATGTATGACCGGGCCGGATTTGTCGAGTGCGGAAGAAATCCCAAAGGATTTTGCTCCCGTATAGCCGGATTTCAGGAAGTCATTACTATGAGATTGGAATTATGCTGATCGACAGATTTATTCCGGTTTCAAAATTGCTGTTATCACCTGCTGGTGCGGGTCTTTTATGTGTATATCCATAGAGTTACATCCTCAGTGGTAAAAGTATATCACTTTATCGGTCGGTGGGTTTATAGCGGAAGTCAAGCAAACAGGTCAGTGAGACTTAACACAAAGAATAAGTCATAATAGCTCCTACAGCGTGCAGTAAAAACTGCACGCTTTTTTTCTTGTGAAACTTTTCATTTTTACTATGAAAGTCTTCGACTTTCACAGCATGGATGGCCATGCGGCCCGCCCGACGGCAGGCTGAGCATGATGTAAGTTTACTATGAAAGTCTCCAAGAAAGTCTCCAGCTTTCCTGGCATGGATGATCATGCGGCCTGCCGGACGCCAGGCTAAACTTGATGGAGGTTACATGGTATATATGGCACATGATAGATATGGATGTCCGCCAAAGTCCGGTATCCGTTATTTGAATAGTGGGAAAGCGGATTTTGAACAGAGAATTTCAGTCTTCGTGATCACGACGGAAATTTAACAGTAAGTCTATTGAAAAGCGATAGATGGAAAAAGATATTATGTATAAAATGTATATTAATATAGAGTTAAGTGAAGCAAAAGAAGGCATAATGACAGTGAGGAGGGACGGAGGATATGTCAAATTGGAAAAAAGACAGCCATTTTGTACAGACGGGAGAAAATGCTCGAAAGCGGAGGTTGTGGGAGGAAATAAAGCGGAATAAATTTTTTTATCTGATTCCAATACCGGGTATCATAACACTGATCTTATTCAGCTATCTTCCTATGGCGGGTATTTATATGGCCTTTGAGAATTATTCTTACGAAGGCGGTCTGTTTGGCAGCGAGTTTGTAGGACTTCGGAATTTTTCTGGGGACGATCCTGAAGGTTGCCGTGGCGGTCATGCTTGGGGAGATCCGAAACGAGCGTTATCGGAAAGCGACGCAGACAATTATGATATTCCCTAATTTTCTTTCATGGATCGTCGTAGGTGTAATCGCGGATACCATTCTGAATGATAAGAGCGGTATCATCAATCAATGCATTCAGTCGCTGGGCGGTGAAGGGATAGGATGGAGCCTTAACGCCTGGTACTGGTGGCCGATCTTGATCATTGCGGGACTGTGGAAAGGCTTTGGATATGGAAGCATTATCTATTATGCTATGCTGACGGGGTTTGACCCCGGATTTGGTTGAAAAATAATATTTGGGCGCTGTTTATTCCCTATGGTATGAGTGTCTGGCATATGTTTATTCTGCGGGGGAGTTTTCGGGAAATTCCGGAGGAATTGATTGAGTCGGCCCGCCTGGACGGGGCATCTCATGGGAAGATTTTTACGCAGATTGCTGTTCCGCTGGCGAGGGCCGGGATCTTGACTGTATCTTTATTTAATATTTTTGGATTGTGGAATGATTTTTTCCTGCCTCAGTGGCTGATCACAGACGGTGCATACCAGACGCTGCAGAAGATACTGTACAGTATGCTTTCCAATGCGCAGCAGCTTCTCCACAACAGTGAGATGTCGGCATATTATGACCGCATCACGCTTCCTGCGGAGACGGCGAAGATGGCGGTGATGAGAACGTGGCTTCTGCTGATACAAAGGAAGGAGAGGGAAACCAGGCCGACGAGACGCAGGACAGTGCGGAACCGGTTTCTCTTTGGATCGTCATGTATGGGGATACGGGATCCCGCAATGTGGAGTTTTTCAAGAATGAATTTCATGATAAGGTCCTGGAAGACATCAACATTGATATGAAAGTGGATCTGGTCCCCTGGGGAGGCGGCAGCGATCAGATTATGACGATGGCGGCTGCTGGAGAGGGATTTGCATTTATGTCCACCGTCTCCGAGGGGTATGCCTATATCAGCAAGGGATTGAATGCTGTCTTTGAGGAAGAGATGTTCGATGAACTGGCGCCAAATTATAAGGAAGCACGTATGGGCCGTGGGTTTGACTGTGCAAAATACAAGGGAGATATTCTCACGATTCCCTGTGGAGCCTATCCATCCAGCGCAACAAATATGTGGGTGCGGGCATGCCCGACCTGGAGAAGGACGGCGGTGGTGATCACCAGAGAGGAGGGAACGATCACTTTGAACTGTGAATTCAAAAATAATAAACTGATGGTTCCGAAAGCAGTGGAAGAAATCTATTTTTGCTAAGCCCGATGTTTCATACCGCACAGGAAAGCCGGCACCTAAAAGCCAAACCGCCATACAGGATTTTAGGTCCCATATGGCGGTAATCGTTTCCTTGTTGGGCTGTTCCGGCTATAAAGTGTTTCGCGCTTTTGTTTGCTGCCTAAACAGCAAGCCCGGCATCTCGGAAGCGCCGGATCACGTAATCCAGGCTCTCGAGATATTCTGCATCGCTTTCCAGATGTTCGATGATCACCGGCATATCCGGGTCAAGCTGTTCGATCAACTGCGCGTATTTCTCGAGACGCAGGTCGCCTTTCTCGCAGGCTGTCTCCTGCATCTGCAGGGTGAATGCCTGTGAGAGATGTACATTCTTCAGATGGCAGCTTTTGATATGTGTTCCCAGCTTGTCGAAGCATTCTGTCATGAAATCCTCATGATAGAAATATCTTTCTGCAGATGTGATCCAGTTGAATACGTCCATATGAACGGCAAAGCGTTCCCGGTCAACGTCACGGATCATTTGGAGATATTCGTCGGGGCCCATGGGATACATCCAGGGCATGGGTTCTATGGTGTAGAAAGTGTTCTGAGGGTTCACATCGTCGATGATCTCCTGAATGCTTTTGATCATATCCTGCCAGGTCTCTTGGGTCATGTTTTCCCGATAGGGGCCGTCCCATCTTGTACCCTTAGAACCGGAGACGTTGACGCAGCATCGGGCGTGAAGCCGGTCGGCAAGGCGCAGCTGCTCTTTGCAGCGGAGCAGGGCAGCCTGTCTTGTTTCCGGATCGGGGGAAATGGGGTTGCACCATGCACCCACTTCTGCGATCATGAGATCATGTGCCTGTGCAGCCCTTTCGTATCTGTCAAGAAGCGATGCTTCGCAGGTGTGATCAACGGGAAAATTCACGGCACGGCATCCGAGCGCCGACAATCTTTCGGCCCATTCT